>PNOO01000098.1 GCA_013824905.1 Syntrophus sp. (in: bacteria)
TCCGTTGAAGACCATCCCCGCGATCCCGTGAGAGGTCGAATCCGAAGCGAGCAGCGGGATGAGGTTCGACGCGTCGCCGATCGAGCCCTCGACCATGATATCCCCGTAGGCGGGAACGGTTGCTGCGCTCCCGGCGGGCGCGCGTCCCCGCTCTTCCGAACTGCACGCAGCGACGGCCAGGGCGATAAACAGTGTCATGCACGGGATGAGACGGCCAAGAAGTTTCATGGTCGTCAAGCTACCGCATGGATGCGTCTTTTGCAACCCTATTTTCCGGATCATTCTTAAGTTCTTGGCGGGGGCCGCCGACCCTTTCCGAAAGACTTGACTATCGGCCGGCACTGTGGGAGATTGATTGAAAGCGGGTTGACTCACACCCGCCCTGAACCGTTCACATGACCACAGGAGGTTGACGATGACTCTGATCGATTTGCGCAGCGATACCGTAACCCTTCCCACCGAGGCCATGCGGGAGGCCATTCATCGCGCCCCACTGGGCGATGACGTCTTCGGCGAGGACCCCACGGTCAACCGCCTCGAGACAATGATAGCCGAGAGGGTGGGAAAGAAAGCGGCGCTTCTGGTCGTGAGCGGCACGATGGGAAATATCGTCTCTGTTCTGACCCACTGTGCGCGCGGCGAAGAGATGATCCTCGGCGACAGCTCCCATATCTTTCTCAACGAAGCGGGCGGGATGTCCGCCTTGGGAGGAATCATTCCCCATACGATCCCCAATCAGCCTGACGGGACACTCAAGCTGGAGGATATCGAAACCGCCATACGCGCTGAGAACATCCACTTCCCCCGGACCCGCCTCCTCTGTCTGGAAAACACCCATAACCGCTGCTACGGCGCCCCACTGACGCCCGAATATACCGCCTCCGTCATCGCGCTCGCCAAACAGCATCATCTTCTGCTGCATCTCGACGGCGCTCGGATCTTCAACGCCGCCGTGGCCCTCGGCGTTGATGTCCGGGAGCTCACCCGGGGCTCCGATTCGCTCAATGTCTGCCTCTCCAAGGGGCTTGCCGCGCCCGTGGGTTCCGTGATCTGCGGAAGCAAAGAGTTCATCGCCCGGGCGCGCCGGACCAGAAAAATGCTGGGCGGCGGAATGCGTCAGGCAGGAATCATCGCGGCCGCAGGTATCGTAGCCCTCGAGGAG
Organism: Syntrophus sp. (in: bacteria); assembly: GCA_013824905.1. Classification (GTDB taxonomy): domain Bacteria; phylum Desulfobacterota; class Syntrophia; order Syntrophales; family UBA5619; genus JAKAFS01. The sequence goes on from PNOO01000098.1 coordinate 1,163, forward strand.
ATGACCGGCCGCCTAGCCGAGGACCATGCCAACGCCCGCCGTCTGGCTGAGGGAATCGCCGGGATTTCCGGACTCGCGACCGACCCAGCCCGCGTCCGGACGAATATCCTCTACATCGACCTCGTTGACAAGCGCTTCTCGGATGAGGAATTCCTGAAGCGTCTCGCCAAGATGAGAGTCCGCCTCTCCCACACCGGACCGTCCCGCTTCCGGATGCTCACCCACTACGGTATCGGCACAAATGAGATCGATGCGGCGCTCAAGGCGCTCCGCGACGTGATGCAGGGCTGTTACTGACAAACGGCTTGCCTGGGTGTATGAAAACCATGACCAGCGGACGCAACAAACCTCAATACGAAGCGGCGCCGGACAGGCTCCGCCGGGGCCTGACAACCTTCCTTGATATTCTTGGGGATGCGATCCGCAACTATCGTACAAACGGCGACACAAATCAGGCTGCTGCCATTGCCCTGTATGGCATCCTTTCGATCATTCCTCTGTTCATCCTGACACTCCTCGTGGTCGGCAGCCTCTTCAGCGCAAATCCGGAGATCGAGGAAAAGTTGATCGAGGGGATCCGCCAGTTCATCCCTTCGTTCTCGGGGAAGCTGCTCTCCCAGTTCAGCCATATCGAAGGAAAGAGGGAGGTCCTGGGAGGCATCGGAATCATCAGTCTCATCTGGTTTTCAGCAATGATCTTCGGCGCCATCGAAACGGCCCTGAATATCATCTTCCGGTCAAAGACCTACCGGAACTATTTTGTCTCCAAACTCTTGGCGATCGCCATGATTCCCATGGGCTGGGCCGTGGGGGTGGCCAGCGTCGGGATCACTTACGTGGCCACCATCCTGGCAGAACAGCCCTTCCTCGGCGAAGGCGGAATCCTCTATTTTCCGGCTATTCAGGGGGTCCTTTTCCGCTATCTTATTCCCTATCTGTTTACCGTACTGTTCTTCACTATCGTCTACAAAGCGATCCCCATGGCAAAAATCAGTTTGAAGAGCGCCCTTATCGGGAGCGCGATTTTCTCCGCCCTGCTGGAGATTACCAAGCAGTTTTTCACCTGGTACGTCGCCAATTACACGCGTTACAATGTCATCTTCGGCTCTCTGGAAGCGGTCGTCATCCTCGTCATCTGGTTCTTTTACATATCTCTCATTTTCCTGTTCTGCGCCGAGTTGATCTCCGCCTACCAGCGACGGGACATGATCCTTATTGAGAAGGCCCTCCTGAAGCCAGAGAAGGGCCGTGTCCGGATTGACGAACGGCTCTTCCGGAAATTCGGCCGGTCCTATGACCGGGACGAATACATCTTTCACGAGGGGGAAATCGGCCAGAACATCTTCTATATCCTGAGCGGCCGGGTGCGGATGGAAAAGAAGGCAGGTCAGGTGAAGAAGGTACTTGCAGAGATGGGACCGGGGGAATATTTCGGCGAGATGGCGGCGCTGATTCAAGCGCCGCGCACCGCCTCCGCCCGGAGCCTCGAAGCGAGCCATATTGCCGTCATCGGCGGGGATATGCTGCGGGGCATCCTGAGGGAAAGCGACGAGGTCTCCCTGTTCATGCTCAGGGAGTTCTCCAAACGGATCACGCACACGAACACGACCCTGGAGGAGTTGACCCAGTCCTGGATCAAACTCATGGTAGCGCTCTATTTCCTCCGGATGTGGCCGCTGAAGGAAGATCGGAACCCGGTGGCAGAGCTGATGAAGGCGACGGGAAAAGAGGCGGCGGAGATCCAGGAGGTCCTTGCGGAGCTGGACCTGCGGGGCGTCATCACTTCTACGGATGGGCGCGTGACCGCTTTTGACCGGGAGGAGGCCTTGCGGCTTTTGGATGAACAGGTGACGGTTTAGTCAGGCAGAGGCAGCCATGACAAAAAAAGGCGCATGATTCGAGGTGAAGAAAGGCGGGTCCCGTCGAAGGATCGACGCTATGGCGGGTTCTTTTTTGAATTCCTTCTCCAGAAAGCGACGGACCTCCCCGCGACTCCAGCCGAGCGGATGGACGAAAGGCCTGTAGAGAGGCAGATCACCCGCGTAGAACATCCCTGGGGCAAGACCCTCCGTCGCGGGACCGTGGGCGGGTAGATTGAAGATGGCCAGATTCAGAAAGCCGATCTCTGCCGCGTGGGCCGCGGTGAAAGACAGCGTTCGCCCGGCCGCCTCCCGCGTCTCCGCCGGCGTCCCGAACAGAAGATAGACATAGGTCGTAATCCCCGCCGCCTTCAGGTTCTTCAAGGCTGCAGCAAATATCTTCAGTTCGACCCCCTTCTGCAGGGCATCGAGAACAGCCTGATCGCCAGATTCCAATCCCAGCTTCAGCATGACACAGCCGGACTCTTTGAGCTGCAGGCAAAATTGAGGGTCCGTAAGGTGGGGCGTCACCCGGGCAAAGCCGTACCATGGGGCGCCCGGCGGATCTGCGGCCAACGCTTTGAGGATGGCAGGGCTCAGGGCATTATCCAGAAAGTGGATCAGAGCGGGCTTCACCTGCATCGTCAGGGCGCGGAGGTCCTCCGTCACGCGCTCCGGTGGAAGCGGGCGGTAGGCATTTCCCTCCGCCAGCTCCGGGCAGAAGGAACAGCAGCCCCACCAACAACCGCTGGCGGTGCTGTAAGGAAGGATCGTACCGGGAGCCAGGTAATCCGCCGGAGAAAAACCATCGAGATCCGGCCGTTCATAGCCGCCGTCGTGCGTTTTCGCCAGAAGGGCCAAAAGCGGGGCTTCTCCGGGCCCCGCGATCACCTCGTCCACGAGGTCGGCGAAGGGATTCCGCCAGCCTGGCGCTCGCATCCAGGAGGTGATAAGCCCCCCGCCGAGAACGATCCGGAGTAACGGGTACTCCCGCCTGATCAAACCGATCATCGCGAAGGCGGTCAGCGCTTGACTGAGATAGTTGATCGAAAAACCGACGTGTGAGACGTCCGTTTCTGTAAGGACTTCCGCAAGCCGTCCCCGAAACCAAAAATGGAAGGGATTGGCGTCGGGCGTTGCAGCGGCCTGAAGCAGGTCGGCGCTCCGAACGGGAGAATGAGAATCGGCCTCGTAGTCGGTCAGACTCAAGCGGACACCGTAAGGCCGGGCCGCCACCGCGAGCAGGCGGTTCACATCCGCCGCTGCCCGCCGGTAGCGATCGGGATTTTCGTAGAGCTTCCACGACCGGAGGGAAGCAAGGTTATCCGCCAAATGCTTGGCCGCCCTCCGCGTCCAGGGATCGATTGCCTCCAGGCAGCCCTCCGCCGAGCGATTCAGCAGGGCAAGCTGCCCCTCTATATTGGCATCCCATATCCGGCAGGCGATACCGTGACGCAGGAGAGCTCCCGCAAGCCGTGCCGGCCCCCCCGGCGCTTCGCAGGCTTTCGCCGTCGGCGGGTGGATGAGCAGGACCCTCGTTTCTTTTCGGATTTCCGACTTCATCCCGTTTCCGTTTTCCCGAAATTGCATTCTCCAACCGGAGGTCGCGGCATCCGATCGAAAACGGTTTTTCAAGGTCCTTGATCGTCAGAACCGACAATCGTCCGATCGGCTTTCCCGTTGCCTTGTTCCCAAATAATGGGCAGTGCCCGGGTCAGACCCGTCACGAAAGATTATTCCCCTCGTTTATAGACGATCTTCTTCGTCCCGCCGTCGCAGCTCCCAATCACTTTCCCATCCTTGACGTTTTCGTTGGGAACGATTTCCAGGCTATAGCCCTTTACGCCTTTCGCCTGGAGCTTGGCGTCAATCTCCGACTTGAGCTCCCCGCAGGATTTCTTTGCAAACGCAGGCGAAGCAATCATCAATAAAACAGCGACCGCTATCAGCTTTTTCATTTCCAAACCTCCTCGTGAAACAAATATGAATTCGCAGTTCCAGGATAGCACAGACCGTCTGCAGGACAAAGGGTTTCTTCGCGTGGGAATCCTCGCCGCTTGACACGCCGGAAAGTTCCCTGTTAAATGAAAATGTCCGATCTGATGAAGGAGCCCCCATGATCCAGACGCTTACCGCCATGCCAATCCCTGGCTTGATCCGCAAGATCGCCGTCCCGGCAAGCGTCGGCTTCTTCTTCAACACGATGTTCAACGCCGTGGACACTTGGTACGGCGGGCGGATCTCGACCCAGGCCCTGGCCGCCCTGCAGGGCATTCGTCAACCGATGTTCGCCCTCTGGATCGGCCTGTGGCGGCAGATCGTCGCCCCGGCAGCGGTGTTCTGGTTGCTCATTCGCCTTTATGAGGTCGGATTGACGGGTGTCTGGTGGGGAATCTTCGGGATCACGTGGTCGGCGGCTGCAACGGCTTGGCTCTATGCCCGGCATCAGCTGACAAAAGCGGGACAGGAATTGACATGAGAGCGCTTTTTCATAGAACTGCAGCGGCCCGCCGGACCGCCTTCATCGACATCGGGAAGTTTTTCCTGGTGGCGGGCATCGCCCTCTGGCTCCTCACGGTGGGAACGCCGGGATTGGGCTATCATTGGCAGTGGTACCGCGTCCCTCGCTTTCTGTTCACGATACAGGAGGGCGTCTGGACGGCAGGGCCGCTTCTTCAAGGGCTCCTCGTGACGCTTGAGATCTCGGCCCTTTCGCTTCTGTGCACCCTGGTCCTCGGCCTGACGACGGCACTCTTCCGGCTCTCCGCCTCCTTCACCGCCCGGGCCCTCGCCCGGAGCTATCTGGAGCTTATCCGGAACACACCGCTTCTTATCCAGATCTTCTTCGTCTACTTCGTCCTTTCACCGGTCCTTGACATCGGCGCCTTCGCCTCGGCGGTCCTGGCGCTCAGCCTCTTCGAAGGGGCCTACGCCGCGGAGATCCTCCGGGCGGGAATCGTCTCCCTCCAGCGGGGGCAGTGGGAGGCCGCCCACAGTCTGGGACTTAACCTCTTCGACGCCTACCGGTACGTGATTCTCCCCCAGGCCGTCCGACGCGTCCTGCCTCCGCTGACCGGGCAGGCGATCTCGCTCGTCAAGGACTCCGCCCTGGTCAGCACCATTGCCATCTACGACCTCACCATGCAGGGACAGACCATCGTAGCGGAAACCTTTCTCGCTTTTGAGATCTGGTTCACCGTGGCGGCGATCTACCTCATTCTTACCTTCGGTCTTTCACTCGCCGTCCGCGCGATGGAGCGCAAGATGAGCGGCGCCCCTCTCCGGATGCTCGGAGGCCCGGCATGACGGCGGATGAACGGATCATCGAGACGACGGAGCTCACGAAAACCTTCCCCGGCGGGATCGTCGCCCTGGATCGTTTCTCACTTACAGTCCGGCGGGGCGAGGTGGTCGTCGTTATCGGCCCGTCGGGATCGGGAAAGTCCACCTTCCTCCGCTGCCTCAACGGCCTCGAGGAAATCGACAGCGGCTCCATTGTGATCGACGGCATCCCCCTCGACCACCACCGGAAAAACCGCCTGCTCATCCGTCAGGAAGTGGGGATGGTCTTCCAGTCCTTCAACCTCTTCCCCCATATGTCGGTTCGGGAAAACATCGACCTTGCCCAGGTGCGAGTCCGGAAGAAGACCCCTGCGCAGGCCGCTGAGGCGACAATGGAACTTCTCAAGAAGGTCGGAATAGCGGAAAAGGCCGACCGTTACCCCCATGAACTCTCCGGCGGCCAGCAGCAGCGGGTGGCCATCGCCCGTGCGCTCGCGATGACCCCGAAGGTGATGCTCTTTGATGAGGCGACCAGCGCCCTCGATCCGGAGATGATCGGAGAGGTCCTGGAGGTGATGCGGGCGCTGGCGACCGAGGGGATGACGATGATCGTCGTCACTCATGAAATGGGTTTCGCCAGGGAAGCGGGAGACCGGATCGTCTTCATGGAGACGGGGCGGATCGTCGAAGAGGCGGAAACGGAGCGCTTTTTCGGCTCCCCGCACATGGAAAGGACGAAGGCGTTTCTCAGCCAGATACTTTAAACTAAACAAACGGCAATATGACACGGAATAAGGAGGCAACCTATGAAGAAAAGAAGAATATCGATCTGGACGCTGCTCATCGCAGGGATCCTTCTCATCACGCCGCAGCAATTGATGGCACAAACTGCGCGTCCGGATGGGGCCGGGGAGGCAATGCTGGAACAGGCACTGAAACGGGGCGTACTTCGTGTCGGCATGTCCACCTTCGTTCCCTGGGCGATGCAGGACAAGTCCGGAAACTTTGCCGGCTTCGAGATCGACGTGGCGAACCGCGTCGCCCAGGACATGGGGGTCAAGGCGGAGTTCATCCCGACGAAATGGTCGGGAATCATCCCCGCCCTTCTGACGGGGAAGTTCGATATCATCATCGGAGGGATGGGGATCCGGCCGGAGCGTAACCTGAAGGTGAACTTCTCGATCCCCTACGATTACACCGGGATGTCCATCGTCGCCCATAAGAAGATCGCCGCCGGCTTTAAGAAACTGAGCGACTTCAACAACCCGAGTGTCACCGTCGCCTCCCGGACGGGGACGACCGCCGCCGCCGCCGCCAAGCAGTTCATGCCGAAAGCAAAACTCCGCCTGTTCGACGACGAATCCCAGGCGATTCAGGAGCTTCTCCTGGGCAGGGTTCACGCCGTCATCGCCTCCGCGCCGCTTCCGGCTTTCCAGGCGATCGCCAATCCCGACCGGCTCTTCCTCCCGTTGAAGGAGGTCTTCACCCGTGAACCGATCGGTTTCGTCATCCGGAAGGGGGATTTCGACAGCCTGAACTTCCTGGATAACTGGATACGGATCGTGGAGGCGGAGGGGTGGCTGAAGGAGCGCAAACATTACTGGTTCGAGACAAAAGACTGGGAAAAGCTGATCAAGTAGAGGCCTCTTGACGAATAGGAAGATTCGCTTCACATTGCTCGATGCCGCGCTCGCCTCTCTGATCCTGGCCGCGGTGATTTTTATCGTCCACCGCGTCGGGGTGGAGATGAGATACAACTGGCAATGGCCGGTGATCCTCCAGTATCTTGTCCGCGTGGATGGGGCGCACTGGGCTGCGGGCACACTCATGCAGGGATTCCTGACGACGGTCAAGCTGAGTCTCTGGGCGACGGTGCTCGCCACCCTCCTGGGGACCCTCATGGGGCTCTTTCGGGTGAGCCGCGGTCTCTTCTATCGTCTCATCGCCGGGAGCTATGTTGAAGTGGTCCGGAACCTTCCCCCGCTGGTCCTGGTCTTCATCGTCTATTTCTTCATCGGCGAGAGGATCATGACCCTCTTCGGCGTGGAGCACTTCGTCCGCACGGCCTCACCGGAGGCGCAAAAATTCCTGGCAATCCTCTTCGCCCCCCCGGCGCGCCTCTCTGGTTTTTTTGCGGGGCTCGCGACCCTCGTCCTGTACGAGGCGGCATACATCACCGAGATCGTCCGGGCCGGGATCGAATCGATCGAGAAAGGCCAATGGGAGGCTGCCCGCGCCCTGGGCCTTTCCCGTTGGCAGCAGTTGCGCTTCGTGATCCTGCCGCAAGCTCTCCAGAAGATCCTGCCCGCCCTGGCGGGTCAGCTC
>PNOO01000099.1 GCA_013824905.1 Syntrophus sp. (in: bacteria)
TCCTGAACTCTTGTGTTGATGTAATTTTAGAAATGTGCAAGATGGTATCCGGCAACGGTTGAAAGAACGTGGCGCCGCCTAAAACTCCGATACAGAAGGGAAAAGGAAGGAATAGAAGCAGGAGTGCGACAGGTAGAGCATAATGGACCAAAGGACCAATAGAACATTTATCTGCAGTGTGCTGTTCATAGACATCGTGGAATGCTCGACAAAGCCTGTCGAGGAACAGATATGGTTGAAGGAACGTTTCAATGCCCTTCTGTCTGAAACTATCAAGGACATTGCCGTCAACGATCGAATCCTCCTGGATACCGGTGACGGCGCCGCCCTAGGATTCTTGGGAGATCCTGAAGACGCCCTGTTTGTTGCCATGGAACTAAGGGATTCAGCAATGAACGATCAGCGGGATCCATCCCTTTCTTTATCCATTCGCATGGGCATTAATCTCGGTCCGGTGAAACTGGTTAAAGATATCAATCAGCAGCTTAACCTGATCGGGGATGGGATCAATGTAGCACAACGGATAATGAGCTTTGCAGATCCGGGCAAACTGCTCGTCTCACGCTCATACTACGAAGTCATCTCCTGTCTATCCCAGGAATACGCCAAATTATTCAGTGATGAGGGGCTGCACGCGGACAAGCATGTCCGGCAGCACAGGATCTATGCGGTTGGACATTATGAGTTTAAAAAAGCAACCATCGGGGTCCCGGTCAGCCGAAAAACCGCTCCCGAACCGAAGGAAGCTCCTTTAACGGATCAACCTCAACAGGGGGAAAACCGATCCATCGATACTCAGGCCTCCAGGTATCGTAAGACCATCACTCTTCTTTTGGCAACACTGCCGCAGCGTCCTTTTCATAAAAAATGGATATCCGCAGCCATTCCTCTGGCCATACTCGTCGTCCTGTTCGCTGCTTTTGCCTTGCGTGGAGGGAAGGGCACGACAGAAAATCCATCCTCTCCTAAAGTCGTCACTGCCGTTCCAAGGCCGAAGCCATCCGTTACGCGTGTTGCTCCACCCGATACAAAAAAGACCGAACCCCTTAGATCAACTGACCCCTCTATATCTCAGCCCCTCTCTTCCAAGAGAGTTGCCCGCATCGGTTTTACTTTATCGGCTGTCGAGAGGAAAGGCCTCGACATCACTCTGACAGTGAGTTTGAAGAACACTGCCGCTGACGCGAGGAGCGTGGCCCTCTACGATAACCATTACAGTTGGCCCAAATCCCACCTGACCGATAAGGGCGGCCGCTCTTATGAAGTCCAGGAAGTCTACTTCCGAAAGGGCGGGAAGCGTATTTCCATGTATGATACGGGGAAAACGGGTATCCCCATCAACGGAGGGGCGACGGTCACCGCTCACCTGGTCTTCAGGAAATTTCCCGACAGTTCCCGTGAGGCGGTCCTTAATCTACATCCCTTTATCTATTATGGCTGGCGCTGGACAGAGCATGATGTGAATTTTCCGGACATTTCCCTGGAATAAATCCGCTCACACTCTTCCGCCGGGTAAAAGCCCTCTGGCAAGAAGGCTCAGGATGCCCTGGCCTTTTTTATATGCCTGACCGTTCAGGATAAGCTGTTCCACCTTCAGGCCCAGAAGGGCATCCGGTTTCATTTCCAGGGGATTCCTGTTCAGGATGACCATATCGGCTATCTTGCCCGTTTCCAGGGAACCGCGCTCCTTTTCGTCAAAGGTCGTCCAGGCCGCATGGTAGGTGAACATTTTCAAGGCCTCAGGAATGGTGACGGACTGTTCGGGGATGTAATGATTGCAGGCGGCATAGATGCCGAAGATCGGATCCGGCAAAGTACAGGGGGCGTCGGAGCCGCCGCTGAGTACGATCCCCATATCGGTCATCTTTCTCAGCGGAGAGATTTTCTCCACGCGTTCCCCCAAGATATGCTTCAGAAACACGAGAGGCTCCAGGTCCCACATCAAAAAAGCGGGTTGCAGAGGGATCTGGATGCCGAGTTCGGCGCACTTTTGCAGCCCTTCCTCGGAGGGGAGGCAGGCGTGGATGATCCCGTGACGATGATCCTTGCGGGGATAATCCTTCAGGGCGGCCTCGATGGCCATGACCGCCTGATCGAAGGCCGCATCGCCGATGGCATGCATCTCGATCTGTAAGCCTTCGCGGTTGGCCTGTTTCGCAAACTCTATGACTTCACTATCTCTGTAAAAGAGGATGCCTCGGTTTTCGATATTGTTGGCATACGGCTGCCTCAACGCCCCGTCCTCGCTGCCGAAGCAGCCATCCAGGGCGGTTGCGAAGCATCCTCCTACCCGGGGAAGTCTTCGCTTCTTCACCTTGCCCATATCCATGGTCTGGAAGAAGATCCTGGTCTGAAAACCGGTATCGAGACCCTTACCGAGAACTGTCTCCATGGTCACATCCATATCCAGCGGGAAACCCACGCCGGATGCGGTATGCATCATGCCGATCCCCTTTTCCGCCAGCGCATCGACCGCCCGCAGCATGTTCCTGACAGTCCGCAGAGGGGAAATCTTTTTGGTCACAAAATCAGTAACGGCAAAAAAGGCCTCCTGGTTCATTTCCCCCGTATCTTCATGATACCCGCGCAGGGCCTTCACCGGCTTTGGCAGCAGGGCAATCATTTTACTGTTCAAAATACAGGCGTGACCATCATACTTGACGATGAACACGGCCCTGTCCGGACAGACCTTGTCGAGCTCATCCCTCGATATAAGCCTCTTTTCCTCAACCAAGTGGGTTGAAGCCCCAAATCCCATGATGAGCTTGTCGTTGTTGTCCAGTGCGAATTTTCTGATGTGCTCGCACATCTCGGGCAAGCTGCGCGCCGACCTTACATCGAGGCCGGCGTTGAAGAGGGCATAAGAGGCAAAATGGAGGTGGGTATCCCCGAAGCAGGGAAGCAGGGATCGCCCGCCGAGGACCTCCCGCGGCGAGCCTTCATACGCCGTGGGAAGGGCGTCTCCCACATGAAGAATCCGTCCCCGATCCTCCACAAGGTATCTGTATACATGATTTTCTCTGTCACACGTAATGATAGCGCCTTCGTATGTTTTCATCGGCACTGCTTTCCTGCAGCGGATTTTCCCGCCGGCCGGTCTTTTCAGCAACCCAGCCGTTTCTTCATCTCCGAGAGCCTCTTAAAATGTCCCTTCTCTTCGGTGATGATCTGTTCGATCGCTCTCCGCTGATCCGCCGGCAGCAGTTCCCGCATCTCGCGGTAATAGTGGATGGCGTCGAGTTCCCGCTGGATGGCAAAATCGAGAGCGGAGGCCTCGTCCCGGATCTTCGCCAGCTCGCCGGCGAACGCTTCCGTGGTAAAGACAAGGCGGTTGTCCACGTAATTATGGAGATAGGCGGCGTACTCCCCGTCGTAACCCTCCGGGGGGACGTTCCGGTCCATCCCGGCGAGGATCTCCGCAAAGGTCCGCTGATGCCTGACCTCCTCGTCGGCCAGATGCTGGAAGAGGGCCTTCGTTTCTTCCTTTCCGGCGAGCTGTACAGCGTAACGGTAGAAATGTGCGCCATTCTCCTCGATCCGGACCGCCACCTCGACGATATCGCTTGCTTCAAAGACAGCCATGTTCAACCTCCTATCTCATAAACTCCTGTCGCAGAATAGCACCTCCGGGAAGGGGCATTGAGTGCGGCTACAGCCATTTTTTTCGTTTAAAGTAGAACAGCATCACAACGGCGGTGACAATCATCAACCCCCAGAGGACGAAGTATCCCCATTGCCACTCCAGTTCCGGCATGTATTTGAAATTCATCCCGTAGACCCCGACAAGGAAGGTCAGGGGCATGAACAGGGTCGCGATGAGGGTGAGGACCTTCATGATCTCGTTCATCCGGTTGCTGACGGAGGAGAGGTAGATGTCGAGCATCCCGGAGAGCATGTCCCGGTAGGTCTCAATCGTGTCGATCACCTGGACGACGTGGTCGTATATATCACGGAAATAAATAACCGACGATTCGTGGATAAGCGACGAGTCGGACCGGGCGAGACCGCCGATCATCTCCCGCAGCGGCCAGACCGATTTACGCAGGAAGATCATCTCCCGCTTGAGGGTCTGGATAGACTGGAGGGTCTTCGGCGAGGGAGAGCCGACCAGCTTCTCTTCCAGGATTTCGATCTTTTCTCCGAATTTGTCCAGAACAGGAAAGACGCTATCCACAATCACGTCGAGGAGGGCATGGGCAAGGTAGTCGGCCCCGGCCCTGCGCAGGCGGCCCTTTTCGTTGCGGAGTCGCTCCCGGACAGGATCGAGGAGTTTTCCCTCCTTCTCCTGAAGAGAGATCAGCCAGTTGGAGCCCAAAACGATGCTGATCTGCTCGGGGACAAAACCGTCGTCGGCGTCTTCACAAAACAACCTGAGAACAATGTAATAATACTCGTCGTGATCCTCGCTCTTCGGGCGCTGTTCCGTGTTCAGAATGTCTTCGAGGATCAACGGATGGAGGTTGAAGACGCTTCCCATCTGTTCGAGGAGGTGGATTTCCTGGAGGCCGTCAATATGAATCCAGGCGACGCCCGCCCTGTCGGAGGAGGGCAGAACCCCGTCCAAAGTGGAAATTTCCTTTTCCCGAAAATAGGTTTCATCGTACTCGCGAAGGGTGATTTTCGCCTTCTCCGAATGCTTCTCCCCGATATGAATCAAAAAACCAGGCGGGAGACCGGTTTTGGCGGATCTTTTCTTTGCTGTGCCGGTTTTTCCGGGCATGTTCTTTTCCTCCGTGCAGCGTTTATCGTGCTGCGATGATGTATGATCAACTTCGGAAACAGTATTAATCTAGCCCATCACCCCTCGAAATACAATGAAAAAGTCGGTGAGTCTGGCCGCCGCCGCAGGCGCTTTTTCTCCGGCACTTTTTCCTTGACAAGCGGAGCGGAATTGCGGACTAACTTCCTGTATACTGTGTTATGACTGTTTCACTCCGCTGTCATGTCGAGTTGCCTGACCTGAGCTTGCCGGAGGATCAAACCATGACAGCGACATGATCACCCCTCGATGAGCTCGGGGTGGCATCTGCCCGGAGGTGATATGAGATACATCCTTGCGGCGACCGAAGACCGGACTGCGGTAGAGATCGTCCGCAGCGCTTTCCGCCGGTCATTCCATGTGGATGAGGCCTCCACGGTCCAAGGGGGCGTCGATCTCTCCCGGAAGAGGCGGTACGAATTCATCTTTATCGATCTCGACCTGATCGACAAGCGGCAAAGCGTTGGCGGCGACGCTTTCCGGTTGCTCCGCCAGGCTTTCCCATCTGCCGAGATCATCGTCATGACCCCGCCGGAGAGGATCCGGGAGGCGGTCGAAGCGGTGAAAGCGGGCGCCGCCAATTATGTGACCCATCCCCTGAATGCCGATGAGGTCCGGTACGTCGTAGAAAGCATCCATGAAGGCATCCGGGCGCAGTCGGAGCTCGACTACCTCCGGGACCGCTTCTGGCAGTCCGATTCCCTGGAGGTCGTCCAGACCCGGAATCCCGCCATGCGGGCCGTTTTTGAGCAAGTCCGTCTTGTCGCTCCTACAAAGAGCACCGTCCTTTTAGCCGGAGAGACGGGGACCGGCAAAGGGGTCCTGGCAAAGCTGATCCATCGCCACAGCAACCGGCGGGGGGTGCAGTTCATCGGCATCCACTGCGGCGCCATTCCCGACACACTCCTCGAAAGCGAACTTTTCGGGCATGAGAAGGGGGCCTTCACAGGCGCTTCCCGGCGGAAACTGGGCAAGTTCGAGTTGGCGCACGGAGGGACCATCTTCCTCGACGAGATCGGCACGATCACCCCCGCCGCCCAGATCAAGCTCCTCCAGGTCCTCCAGGACGGCACATTTCAGCGTGTCGGCGGAGAGGCTCTCATCGAGACCGACGTCCGGATCATTGCCGCTTCCAACTCGGATCTTGATGAAATGGTGGAGAAGGGGCTCTTTCGGAACGACCTTTACTACCGCCTCAACGTCTTTCCCATCACAATCCCGCCGCTCCGGGAACGCCGGGAAGACATCTCCCAGCTGACGGAGATCTTCCTCAAACAGATGAACCGTTTCAACCACCGGGGAATCCATTATATCCACCCTCTTGTCATGGATGCATTCCAGCGTTATCTCTGGCCCGGGAACATCCGCGAGCTGCAGAACCTCGTTGAGCGGGCCTGTATTCTGGAGACCTCCTCCATTCTGACGCCGGCGAGCTTCCCTGCCGAGCTCTTTGCCGACGGGCCGGCGGCAGCGCCGATACCCGGGGAAACCCAGCTCACACTGGCCGATGTCCGCAGCCGGGCCGTGGTAGAGACCGAGAAGCAATACCTCCGGGAGCTCCTCGCCCGAACCGGCGGGAGGATCAACCGGACGGCCGAGGCCGCAGGCATCACGGTCCGTCAGATCAACAAATTAATGCACAAATACGGGATGAAAAAAGAAGAGTTCCGTTAGCCCAGGCGAGTGGGGAAGCATCCCTCAGCGTCGCGCGGGGGAACGATCCGGCCGTGTCTTGACGACGACCCGCACCACCGGCGTTTTACCGCCTGCGAACTGTATATCCGAGGGATACCGGAGACCGGGAGCAAAGATCTTCTGTACATCGAGGAGCGACAGATCGAGCGGCTCGGTCATGATCCGAATCCGCTTGCCGCGGAGACGACGAGGGATGAGGGCCTTCACTTCAGCGGGCGTCACCGTGATCGTTTGGACGGCAAATCCTTGCGGCGGTTTGTTTTCCGTCAGGACCTCGATCGGCACAGTCAGTGGGAGGAGTCGGGAGGTGACGACCTTGATCCGTTCCGGGATGATGCCGGCGATCGAGAGGTTGGAAGGGGTCTTCACCATCTCTTGCGTCAGGGTGATTTCCTGGATACCGGGCCGGAGCTGTTTCAGGTCGACGGAAATCTTGAGGCTGTCCGGATGGAGGAGCTCAAAGGCCTGGGTGGTGCCCATGAGCATCACTTTTGCCTCCATCACTTTGGGATCTTCCAAAACCCATTCCACCGGGGCGTTCAGGTATTGAATGGGAACGGAAAAATCCCGGCGGACCGTCTCCCGTTGGTAGCCGAAGACGATCCAGAGAAGACAGGCCAAGGCAACGGCGATCAGTTTCTCCCGCGGGTTTTCCTTCAGCCAGAGGAGAATCGGTCGCGGCTTGGCGAGGGGCATCCGCTTCGCGAAAAAGGCCTCCAGCTCGATGCGGAGCGCCGAGGCGTTTGCGACCTCGCCGATCCGTTCACCCTTGGCAAGGGAGATGCTGCCCCGCTCTTCGGAAACGACGATGCAGAGGGCGTCCGAGCGCTCCGAAAGCCCGAGCGCAGCCGTGTGCCTGAGACCGAGGTTTCCGTGCTGAGCGGCGTTTGCCGAGAGGGGTAGATGGCACCCGAAACGCATCACCCGGTTGCCGTCGACAAGGACGGCGCCGTCGTGCCCGATTGAATGGGGATCGAAAATGCTCTCCAACAGGGACTGGCTGAGGAGACCATCCAGGTTGTTTCCCCCGGTGAGGTGGCGGTCAAGGGGATCTTCCCCCTGGATGACGATCAGGGCGCCGACTTTCTTACGAGCGAGATCGGCGGCTGTTTGGGCGATGATCTCCGCGCTTTCGTTGAAGGCGGCGACCGTGAAAAGCTTTTTCCTGAACCTTCCCAGCAGGGCCAACCGTTCGAAGAAGCGGCGGAGGTCCTCCTGGAAGATGACGACCAGGACAAACAACAGTATTGCAAAAAATGCCTGCAGTACAATCGTCGTCAGATAGAGATGGAAGAAGCGGGCGAGGAGATAGATGACCCCGAGCAGCGTGATGCCGATCAAAACAAAGCGGGAGGCCCGGTCCTTGAACCAGATCAGCAGGGCCGAGATCATGATCGAGATGATGGCGATGTCGAAGATGTCCTGAATCCTAAAAGGTTGGAGTATTGTCAGGACGTTTTCGATCATGTCACATTCTCATCTCTCCGCCCGTCGGAAAAGAAACGGTCGGTCGGTTTGGAGGTTGGAAACAGTCTAAGAAAGGAACGCTGGGTTTAATATAAGCAAAAGGCCTGCCGCCTGTCAAGAAGATATCGGTTTTCCCTCTGCCTCAGTGATGCCGGACACGGTTTTTCGTTTTGTCTTTTCGGCGGAGTTCGGCTATAGTTTAATCAATTATGATCACGCAGGACGCAAAAGAAAAAATCAGCCGGGTCGCGAACATGATCGCGGAGGCGAAACACATTGTCGTCTTCACTGGCGCAGGGGTCAGCACGGAATCCGGCATCCCCGATTTCCGCAGCCCGGGGGGCCTCTGGACCAAGTTCGATCCGGAGGATTTCACCATCGACAAGTTCCTTGCCAGCCCGGAAACCCGCCATAAGCAGTGGCGCTTTCTTCTTTCCGGCGATCTCCTCAAAGACGCCATCCCCAACGCCGCCCACGAAGCCATTGCCGAACTTGAGGAGTTGGGCCGTCTGGACTGCGTCATCACCCAGAACATCGACTACCTCCATCAGAAAGCGGGAAATGATCCCGGCCGGGTCTACGAACTTCACGGCAACATGAAATGGATTCGCTGCCTGGATTGCGGGAATCGCTCCCCCCTTGAGACGATCCTCAGGG
>PNOO01000100.1 GCA_013824905.1 Syntrophus sp. (in: bacteria)
TAACAGCACGGTCTATGCGAACACGGTCCTTGCCGTGGCGGAAAAGATCAGGGAACGGGGCCGCCGCGCCCCTGACGCTCGCAGGGAGACCGTCACTCGCCCGATCCCTCCCTATTGACACACTCAACACCGCTGTTTATATTATTGCTCCAATATAATGCATGTATAGAGGGGAAGGATGAAACCCGAACAGAATACCCTGCCGGAAGGGGATGTTAAAGACGAACAGGAGATCCGGGAACCGAAGCTCTACCGGGTGATCCTACACAACGACGACTACACGACGATGGATTTCGTGATCGAGATCCTCATCTTAGTCTTCCATAAACCGGCGGCGGAGGCGATGCGGATCATGCTCGACGTCCATAAAAAAGGAAAAGGGATCTGCGGAGTCTATCATTACGATATTGCAGCCACAAAGGTCGCCCAGGTCCACACAGTGGCCCATAAACGGGAGTTCCCGCTGAAATGCTCCCTGGAAGAAGCCTGAGTGTCCCTGAAGAACGGGAAAGAAGAATTATGAAGATCAGTGAAAATCTAAACCGAATCATCATGGCGGCATATGCTGAAGCCAATGTCCGGCGGCATGAGTTCATCACACCGGAGCACCTCTTGTACGCTTCTCTTTTCTTCGATGAGGGAAAGGATCTTATCCTCAACTGCGGCGGAGACCCCACCCGGCTGAAAAAAGCCCTCGAGAAACACCTCGAAGAGACGGACACAGTCTCCACTGCCACCCGAGCCATTCAGTCTCTCGGCTTCCAGAGCATTCTCGAGAGGGCCGCCTGGCACACCTCCTCCGCCCAGAAACAGACCCTGGAGCTGGGTGATGTTCTTGTCTCGATCCTCGACGAAAAGGAGTCCCACGCCTCCTTCTTCCTCAGGAGAGAGGAGATCAGCCGGCTCGGGATCCTCAACTACATCTCGCACGGCATCTCGGTCCTCTCCGGCGATGGAGGCTCCCAACGAGAGAGTCCGGAATCCCATGAAGGGACGATCATCCGGGAGGCGAAAGAGGATCGGACAAAATTCCTCAAGAACTACACGCTGGAGCTCACCGCCCGGGCGAAGGCCGGTGAGATGGACCCCCTGATCGGCCGGGAGGATATCCTGGAAAGGACTATCCAGGTCCTCTGCCGTCGCTTCAAGAACAATCCGGTGCATGTCGGCGAACCCGGCGTGGGAAAGACGGCAATCACCGAAGGGCTTGCCCAGCTCATCGCCGAAGACCGGGTCCCGAAAAAGCTTCGGGGCGCGAAAATCTATTCCCTGGATATGGGAGCGGTCCTTGCCGGCACCCGCTTCCGTGGCGACTTTGAGGAACGGCTGAAACGGATCATCAACGATCTCCAAAAACTGGAGAAAGCGATCCTTTTCATCGACGAGATCCACAACGTCATCGGCGCCGGCGCCGTCTCCGGCGGGTCGATGGATGCCGGAAACATCCTCAAACCGGCCCTCGTCTCCGGAACGCTCCGCTGTATCGGCTCGACCACCTACGACGAATACCGGAAATATTTCGAGAAGGATGGGGCCTTCTCCCGCCGTTTTCAGAAGGTCGAGGTCCCGGAACCCTCTGTCGAAGACACCTTCCGGATCCTCCAAGGCCTCCGCGAGCGTTATGAAACATACCATCAGGTTGCTTATACTGAGGAGGGTCTTAGAGCGGCAGCCGACCTCTCCCACCGCTATATCAGCGACCGCCGTCTCCCGGACAAGGCGATCGACGTGATCGACGAGGCGGGCGCCTTCACCTCGATGAACCGTGGCGATGACCTTGTGGACCGGGTGGAGATCGGGGCAAAGGAGATAGAGACCGTCGTCGCCCGTATCGCCCGCATCCCGGAGAAGAGTATCTCCACAACGGAGATCGGAAAACTCAAGGATCTGGAAACCCAGCTAAAGGCCCGGATTTTCGGTCAGGACGAGGCGGTGGAAAAGGTCGTCGAAGCGGTCAAGCGGTCTCGCGCCGGCTTCCGCGAACCGGACAAGCCAGTCGCCTCTCTCCTCTTTGTGGGGCCGACGGGGGTGGGAAAGACGGAGCTCGCACGGCAACTGGCAACAACTCTAAGCGTACCGCTGCTCCGCTACGACATGAGCGAGTACCAGGAGAAACACACAGTGGCCAAGTTTGTCGGGGCGCCTCCGGGCTACGTAGGTTATGAGGAAGGAGGGCTCCTCACCGAGGCTATCCGGAAAAATCCCCACGCCGTACTCCTGTTGGACGAGATCGAGAAGGCCCATGTCGATATCTTCAACACACTCCTGCAGGTCATGGACTACGCGACACTCACGGATAACAACGGCAAAAAAGCGGACTTCCGCAACGTCATCCTACTGATGACCTCCAACGCCGGCGCCAGGGAGATAGGACGACAGGCCATCGGCTTCGAGGGGCAGCCCATCAACCGGGATGCCGTCTTCAAGGCCGTCGAAAAGATCTTTTCCCCCGAATTCCGTAACCGTCTCGACGGCGTCGTGAACTTCCACAGCCTCGAGGAGGCGGTGGTTCTGAAGATCGTGAAAAAGGCCATCGTCGAATTCGCCGCGCAGCTCACCGATAAGAGGGTCCTTCTCACAGTCACCGATCGCTGCTGCGACTGGCTCGCCCATCGGGGTTACTCCCCGGAATTCGGGGCGAGGGAGATCGCCCGGCTGATCCAGGACAGTATCAAGCGGTTCTTCGTGGACGAGGTTCTCTTCGGGAGCCTGCGGGAGGGAGGAGAGGCCGTCGCCGACATCGAAAACGATGACGTGGTCATCCGGGTAACCCATGCCGGTTTATCGACTCCCTGATCAGATCCAATTTCCCCCCGTTGAGCGCTCCGTAAAAAGCGGCTTGCTGGCCGTCGGAGGCGACCTCTCACCGGAGAGGCTTCTGGCCGCCTACCGGGAGGGGATCTTCCCCTGGTACTCCGAGGGGGAACCACTCCTCTGGTGGTCGCCCGATCCCCGCTTCGTCCTGTTCCCTGAGGAACTCCGCATCTCGCGCAGCATGCGGCAGTTCCTGAAAAAGGAATTTCTCCGGATCACTTTCGATCATGACTTCCGGGAGGTGATCGCCGCCTGTCGGAAGCCCCGTCCCGACCAGGACGGCACTTGGATCACAAAAGAGATGGAGGAGGCCTATGTCACCCTCCACAACCTCGGTTACGCCCACTCCGTCGAGGTCCGGCAGGAAGGAACGCTTGTGGGCGGCCTTTACGGCGTCTCACTCGGCCACGTCTTCTTCGGTGAGTCGATGTTCTCGACAAAGGCGAACGCCTCCAAAGCAGCCCTCATCACACTCGTCTCCCGCCTGCAGGAACTCCATTTCGACCTCATCGACTGCCAAGTTGAAACCCCCCATCTCGGAAGCCTCGGCGCTCGTCTCATCCCCCGCCAGGAGTTCAGCGCCCTTCTGAAGGAGTCCCTCCGGTACGAGACATTCCGGGGAAACTGGGGGACGCTGATCAAGACTTCCTGCAAAAGCCCACGCCCCGCCTACCCGGGAATACGCCACGGATAACGCCTGTCAAACCGACTTCCCCGACAATGCCGCCTATGGCGATCCCAATTACCCTTGGAAGGCTTACATAACGACATAACACCAGGTTGAATCGGGTCGCGCCGGATTCATTTTCTCAAAGAACACCTAAACTTTTCTCACGGATTGCCGATAAGAAGAATGTGGGGCGGTGCGATTGAGTGCAATCTGCATCCTTGCCTATCGTTGCCGCAGACATCCGCCTGTCTCACGGTGTGCAACCCTATGATGACGCTACATAACAACTGAAAGAATCACGGAGTTCTCACATGGCAAACATCCTGATCATCGATGACGACGTTGTTATGACGGAACTGCTTTCCCAGGCGATAAAGGAGCGGGGGTACGACATCGTCTGCACCCATACGCTGGAGGAAGGCCTCAGTGCGGCAAAGTCCGGGAGTTTCGCCGTCGTCTATCTCGACGTTTGCCTGCCGGACGGAAACGGTCTGGACGCCATTCCCGAACTCAGAAATATCCTCTCCTCCCCGGAGGTCATCATCATGACGGGGGCCGGCGATCCCGATGGGGCTGAGTTGGCCATCAAAAGCGGGGCCTGGGACTATCTCGAAAAGCCTTCCTCCATGAACATGATGATCCTGCCCCTCGTGCGGGCGCTCCAGTACCGCGACGTCAAGCTTGCACAAAAACCCCTGATGACGCTGAAGCGGCAAGGCATCGTCGGCAGCAGTCCGAGCATAATGGCCTGTCTCGAACGGGTCGCCCATGCGGCGGGGTATGATGCCAGCGTACTCGTTACCGGAGAGACGGGGACGGGCAAGGAAGGCTTCGCTTGGGCGATCCACGAGAACAGCCGGCGGGCCGACAAGAACTTCGTCGTGGTCGACTGCGCCACCTTATCGGACACCCTCGTGGAAAGCGTTCTCTTCGGTTACCAGAAGGGCGCCTTCACCGGTGCCGACCGGTCCCGGGAGGGGCTCATCAAGCAGGCGGACGGCGGGACGCTCTTTCTCGATGAAATCGGCGAACTCCCCCTTTCCGTGCAGAAGGCATTCCTTAGGGTTCTGCAGGAACGCCGTTTTCGGCCCCTGGGCGGCAAGGAGGAACTCAGGAGCGACTTCAGGCTTGTCGCTGCGACAAATCGCGATCTCGACACGATGGTCCGGGACGGTCTGTTCCGGAGTGATCTGCTCTACCGCATCCGCTCCTTCACGATCGATCTGCCGCCCCTGCGTGAGCACCCGGAAGATATCCCGGCGCTCGTGACGTACCATGTCATCCGGCTGGCGGAACGACATGGCGGCAAAATGATCAATTTTTCGCCTGAATTTCTGGAAGACCTGAAGGCTTATGACTGGCCCGGCAATGTCCGTGAACTGATCAACGCCCTGGAGCGGGTCCTGGCCGAGGCCGGCTATGATGCCTCCGTGTTTCCCAAGGATCTTCCCTCCCATATCCGGGTGAGGATGGCCCGATCCGCAATCGGCGGTAAAGCGATAGCACCCAAGGCGACTCCCCTGTCGGACGGCATCGGACATCTCCCGAAGCTCCAGGCTCTCAGGGACGACGCCATCGCCCAGGTGGAAAAGCAGTACCTCCGGGATCTGATGGCGGTCACCGGGGACAGCATCAAAAAAGCCTGCGCCGTTTCGGGTCTTTCCCGCTCACGCCTTTACGAACTGATAAAAAAGTACCAAACCTCGCCCTTGCAAGGGCTCCGCTATTGTCCGGCATCACCGGACGATTTCCGGCTCAACCGGACAATGTCCACACCGGCCGGATAGTATCCACCCGTCAGCGACCACAATCCTTCATCGCCCGCACCTGCAAACCTCCGATAAAATAATTATTACTTTGTTATTTTAAAGAGTTGTATAATATTGGGATGCCAACAGCAGTTCTGGCACACTTATTGAATTACTGATCACGGGACAGGCCATTCCTCTGGAGGATGATGGATTCAAGGATTTCTAAGGGTAGGGTGCGGTTGCTTTTCCTGTTTTCACCGCGCATAAAAGCAGGTCCTGATCAACACAATTAAAAAAGGAGGTAATGATCATGAATGAAGCCGGGATGAGTGCAGAGAAGCGACAATCTTCAAGGGTGCAAACCAGCATTCCCGTCCGGTACAGGGAACTTCGAGACGGGGCCGAAGTGGTCAGTGTTGGTACGCTCACCAGCGATGTGAGCACAGGCGGTTTGCGTTTTGGGACGAACAAGTTTATCTCTAACGCATGCCGCCTGATGTTGGAACTTGATATACCTACACTGACAAAACCGATTACGGCTCTTTCCAAGGTTATCTGGACACAGAAGGTGGACGCGAGAGACGATTGCCAATACCAAGTAGGTAATCAATTTATGGAAATAACCAAGAAGGATCAAGAGCTGATAGCAACATATCTGAAAAGCCTTTAATAGTACGATGATCCCGATTACCCCTGGGAGGCATGTATAACCCCATAACGCCATGTTATTATAAATCGCATAAAGAACACCGTACCGACATTGCTTAGTTATTTTTTATAGCCCGTCTATCGCTAATCGCTTTGGCGAAATGATCGGTGTGGAGTTACGCAGCCTGTGTGTTAGGGGATGGGCAATACCCACCCCCGGCTTTCACGTTATCCCAAAGCGCCTGGATAAGACAGACCCAGTGAAGACGAGATCCGATCCAACGATTTGTCAAGCGTCCACAGCGGAACCTTGCTCAAAAAGGCGGAGGCAAGCAGATGGGTATCGATCCATCCCAACCCTTTTCCCATCAAAGCATGGCGCTCGATGAAGATCAACACTTCTTCATGCCGTGCCACGGCGGCCATCGGCAGTTGCTGGAGAAACCGAAGGATTGGCGCTCTATTCTTCAGATTTCCGCATGCCAATTCCCCGATGATCAATGGATGACAAAGGACATGACCTTCCTGGAGCAGTGCTTCAAATCTCTTATTACCGTCGCGCAAATGCGCCACCCATACGGAGGTATCGACCAAGACCATGTTATGCCCCTACCCTTTCCTGCGGGGTATCTCCTTCAGCCCTTTCTCTGTTCCTCCCAACAGGGCCAGCCGCTTGGCGCTTTCCCTTGCGATCAGTGATTCGAGTCCCAGTCTGACCAGCTGGGTTTTTTCCGCAATGCCGGTCAACTGCACGGCCTGATCCAAAAGATTGTCGTCTATGTTCAGCGTCGTCCTCACAATTTTTTCCCTCCTCTTTATATGCAATATCATATGTATCTATATGCATAATCGATGTGCATCTGTCAAGAGGCATTCTGCTCACGAATTGCCTCAAATAAAATGTTACCGAAGGACATACAAGAGTCCCTTCCTTGTCCTCAAGCAATGAAGAAACAAAGGGGCGAGGTCCTCACCGTCAGAGCTTCCAGCTTTCCTTCTTCCGGTAGGCCATCCCTTCGAAGAGGGAGATGACTTCCCCTGAAGTGTCGGTAATCCGGACGGTGTAGACGGCGATCTTCGGACCGCAGGAGACCTCATCAGCCTCGGCCAGGATGAGATCCCCCTTTGCTGCCTTGAGGTACGAGATTGAACAATGAATTGCCACGGCGATCTGCCCCCGGGAGTGCACAGCCGCCGCAAAGGCCAGGTCGGCCAGGGTGAAGATGGCGCCGCCCTGGATGAGACCTATGCTGTTGCGGTGATGATCCTTCAGTCGCAGCCTGGCTTTGGCCCTGCCGCCTTCCGCATCCAGAAGTTCGATCCCCACGAATTCCGCAAAGAGGTCTCTGCGGAAAAAGGTCTTCAGCGCATCGGAAGTGATCTTATCGCCCAAGTTTTTTCTCCTTTATAGACGCGATATAGATGACACTACTGGAGCAGGTTGTAAGCTGCCGGATCGAAGCACGATCCCGCCGGGTAGACTCGGGTTCCCAACTCTCGGTCCAGCATGAACAATCCTTCCTTGCTGTCTCCGACCATCTCCAGCTGCCGGCAGACTTTGTCCGTGTTATTCTCCTCCTCAATCTGCTCGTTGACGAACCAGGCGAGCAGCGGTTCCGCTGTATAATCGTTCTCTTTCCGGGCGATTTTGAGCAGGGCGTGGATCTTGGCCGTGATGAACTGCTCATGGGCATAGGCGTCCTTCCAGGGCTCCAGCGGGTTCTTCCATGACGTTTTGATCTGTTTGAGGTTCAGGAGGGTCACGGATGCCCCCCGGCTGGTCAGGTGATCGAAGAACTTCATCGCATGGATCGTCTCCTCATGGACCTGGACCCTCATCCAGTGGGCCATGCCGTCGAGATTCTGGGAATGGAAATAGCCCACCATCGAGAGATAGATATAGGCTGACTCTAACTCGTTTTTGATCTGTTCGTTCATCGCATCAAACATTTTTTTGTTGATCATTATCCTTATCTCCTTTCGTAGTGCATATCCAAAGATTCCGACATGTTAATCATACTGGAGGTCCCACCGACATCCCCGAAGCAACTGAGCCATACTCGCATTTTCCGGACGGAGAGTAAAGAAAAAAGCCCTAAACCGAAAATCCGTTGACAGACAGGATCGTGTTTCGTATCCTCACAAAGAACGAAAGTACGAATGAAAGTTCTTGTCCGTTCAAGCAGTTTCTTATGGGTTCGCTTTGCGGCGGGATGTCCTTGTGATATTTGGCAGCAAAAGACGATATGTCGAGAAGGATTGTATTGGCACGACTATCTAAGAATGTGAATATGTTCCAAAGAGGGGCCATGCGATGATACGTGCGATGATTAAGGCTACTGCAAAAGTGATAAAGGAAATGCCCTGGTGGCAAAAGGCACTTATTGGATCAGCCGCAATTGTTGCTTTCAGCGCTGCGGTAAAAGTGATGGAATATTTTATTCACGAGATAGAAGCGCCCGTAAACAAGAAATCGGATAAATTGCTGCCTGAAGATAAGCTGCCGTTTTCGGAAAACGCCGGG
>PNOO01000101.1 GCA_013824905.1 Syntrophus sp. (in: bacteria)
CCTGACGATGGAGCAGGCGCCTCCCCATTATTACGGCATCATCATCTTGGACGCGTTCAGTTCTGATTCCATCCCGGTGCATCTCCTTACAAAAGAGGCAGTCCGCCTGTATTTTTCAAAGCTGACCAAAGACGGGGTGCTCCTCGTTCATATCACGAACAGATATGTGAATCTCGCACCGGTCATGGCAAAGATCGCTGAAGAAAACGGTTTTGCCGCCAGACTCTGCGACGATGAGGAAGACTATGAAATCGGAAAGGATGGCTCCACTTGGGTGCTGCTCGCCCAGAGTGAGAAGGACTTTGGCGGCCTTTCCAGGAAAAGTGACTGGACGAAAATAGAATCTAAAAAAGTAGTCAATGTCTGGACAGACGATTTTTCAAATATTCTTTCCGTTTTCAAGTGGTAACCGCTGCGCGAGATTATTCTCATTGAGATACCGCTAAGAGAAAAGCCAGGACGCAACCTCTGGGTTGGATCGGGGCTGGATGGAAAGCGGTCCCCTCCCGTAGGCGTAGATGGGAATCGCATGAAATCCTTCCCTGGCGAGGGCATCGAGGTTCGGCGTCTCGCTCCCGGCCAGACAATCCGGTCCGCAGCCGTCCAGACAGATGATCACCCGTTTCTGCATCTTTTCCCCTCCTTGATCAGCTCCTCTATGTCGAGCAGACGCTCCCAGGAGTCCATAACCGGTGCCGAGGTCTCGATTTCAGGCATGGTCCTTCTTATGGAACGGTACTGAAGCCGGACGGAACGTCTGCCGACTGTTCGGTGTCTTTTCCGTCAAGACGCCGGATCTCTGCAGGAACCTGGCTGCAACTCTCCAATATCCGCCAAGCGCCGGTAAAAGTGTTTCCTTTTGTCAATTCATTGGGAACCACAAGACAGCGGATCCCGGCGGCGAGCGCCGAGGCGAGGCCTCGCGGTGAATCTTCGACGACCAGGCACTCCTCCGGACCAAAACCGCTTTTCTTCATGGCCGTCAGATAGGGCTCCGGGTCCGGCTTTGAAAGGGCGTAGTCCTCCCGCGCGAGGATAAAATCAAAGTAAGGAATCAGCCCTGTTCCTGCATGCATCGCGTCGAAGTGAACCCTTCGGGAGCTGGTCACAATGGCCATGGCGACCTTCCCCTGCAGCTCACCGAGAGCGTCCTTGACGCCGTTGAGGATAGAGATGTTCCCTCTCAACAGTTCCGTATAACGCCTGTTCCGCTGCTCCTGAAGGAGGGCGATCTCCTCCGGGGAGCCCCCTTTTGCCGCCGCCAGATCGAAGGCGCTCCGCCCCTCGACAAGGGAGATCCTGTTGAAGAGCTTTTCTGTCAGCGTCACGCCGGCCTTGAGCAGCAGCTCACGGGTCGCCTGGAAATAGAGTTTTTCCGTGTCCACGAGGACACCGTCGTTGTCCCAAAATACCGTACGGATCATAGGTCTACCCTCTTTAAATACATGACGGCCGCCCTCGCCTTTTCGTATATTTTCTTCATATTGTCTACCACATTATAACCTCTCAATGCTTCATATGGGATCAGCCCCGACCCTCACCCGCCCGGAGAAAGGGCCTGGAAAAGCGCTACCGGCTCAAACCGATGGCGACCACCCCCATAGTGATCAGCAGGGCGCCGAGGAGTTTCTGCGCCCCATGTTTCTCTCCCAACAGAACCACCCCATAATAAGAGGACAGGACGATGCTGACCTCGCGGACCGCCGCGACATAACTGACCTTGCTGATCCTGAGGGCGAAGAGGATCATCAGATAGGTGAATCCGCTGAGGAATCCAACGACAACAATCGAACCTTTGCGGCGCTGCCACTCCGACCTCAACCAGTGTCGCTCCCGGAGCAGAATCCAGGGAGTGATCATCAACCACGTAATCAGGAACATAAGATAGATGTAGACGGGTGGATAGACCAACCCCACGCCGACCTTGTCCACGAGCGAATAGAAGGTGATCGCAAGCCCCGTGAAGAGCGCCCAGAGGGAGGCCCCGCCCCGAAGGGCCCGAAAGGGCTCCAGGAAAGCGGATCCGCTGAAGGAGCGCAGGTGAATGCAGTAGATCCCTCCGATGATCAGGAGGATCCCCATCACCCCCAGCAGGGAGATCTCCTCCCGAAGCAGGATCACGGCAAGAATCGGAACAAAAAGGGGACCCGATCCCCTGGCCAGCGGATAGACCAGGGAAAGGTCGCCCCGCTGATAGGCTCCCCCCATACACCAAAAATAGACCCCGTGGATGATCCCGGTGGCGACGATACAGAGCCAGCCTGCTGGCGTAATAGCGACATGAGGATAATAGAAGAGAAATACCGGCAGATAGATGATCGCGGACATCAAGAGAAACCACCAGATGAAGACGATCTTCCGCTCGCTTCTCTTGAGCAGATAGTTCCATCCTGCATGCAGAAAGGCAGAGGCCAGGACGATGCTCAGAGCTATTCCGCTCATCGGTCCGCCACCCTGCCCGGCTCTCTGTCTGAATCCCTACCGGACATCTTCCAGTATCTCCGCCGCCGCCCGGACGAACCGGGGACAGAGCTCGGTAAAATATCCTTTCTCCCGTGCCGTTGCCATCCCCTCCGCCGTCCCGAGATCGCAGCCTAAAAGCTCACGGCAGAGGAGTGAGCCGTATAGCGCCCGGAAACGTTCTCCAAAGTCACGGGCACGGGTATAGGTCTTTTCCTTCGCTTCCTTATCCTTCGCCTCCGTATGACCGTACTTCAAACCGAGCACGATCAGAGCGCCGGTGACGGCTCCGCACACCTCTCCCAGACGGCCCATTCCCGCGCCGAAAGGGGCCGCCGCCTTCAGGGCCATCTCCCTCTCCAAACCAAACTCGACGCCATAAATGGAAAGGATCGCCTGGGAACAACTAAAACCCTCCCGGAAACAGCCGACCGCCGCCTCAACCTTATCGCTCATTCCTTCCCGCCTCCCATCGATTCCCCATAACAAAATCCCCCTCGTCTTCACCTCATACAGTGAGGGGGGCTGCGTTTTGCGGCGCAATATAGTATGGATGGCCTGAGCCGTCAAATGCTAAATGGCAGGACAACCTCCCGACAGATTTGCTTTCTGCGATGAAGTTGCCCACGCAGTTCCGATGACGATTTCCTGATAATCTACTCAGCAAACCGCCGCTGCTCATTGGTTTTTAAAGAGCAATCATTTGACATTTAGCGGTCCATCCATTATAGTGCATCCCGAGTTTCTGAGACCGAGAGTCGATGCCATGCAGATACAGGATGTATTTCGCTATTACGCGAATGATCTGAAACGGGTTGAGGAGAACATGGAGATGTCTCTCCGGTCGGAAGTGAGGCTCATCCCGGAGATCATCCACCACCTGATCGGCAGCGGCGGCAAGCGGTTCAGGCCGCTCCTGCTGCTGGCCGCTTCCGAACTCTGCGGTTACCGAGGGGAACGCCGTTATCCTCTGTCGACTATCATAGAATTCATCCACACGGCGAGTCTTCTGCATGATGACGTGATCGACCAGGCGGAGACCCGGCGCGGCAAGGTCTCCGCAAACCACATCTGGGGAAACGCGGCCAGCGTCCTGGTCGGGGACTTCCTCTATTCCAAATCCTTCAAACTGATGACCGACGACGGAAACCCGGCCATTCTCAAGCTTCTCTCCACAACCACCAATACGATGTCGGAAGGGGAGGTCTTTCAGCTGATGAAGGCAGGCGACATCAACCTCACCGAAAAAGAGTATCTGTCGATCGTTGAGAAGAAGACGTCCATCCTCATTTCGGCGGCCTGCGCCATCGGCGGCATCCTCGGGAACGCCACGGACAGCCAGATCGAGGCCCTGACCCGTTTAGGGATGAGGCTGGGCAATGCTTTCCAGATCACGGACGACACTCTCGATTATGTGGCCAAGGAGGAGGAATTCGGTAAGGCGATCGGTCAGGATCTCAAAGAAGGGAAGATGACGCTGCCCCTCATCCGGACCATGAAGAAATGCAACCCCGAAGAACGGTTGTTCATCCGGAAGGGTATCGAAGAAAAAGACGAGGAGGCTTACACCGGGAATCATGACGCTGATCCACCGCTATGACGGCATTCCCTATGCTCTGTCCAAGGCCAAGGCCTGCATCGATGAGGCGAAAAGCTTCCTGACCTCCTTCAACGACTCGGAAGCCAAAACGGCCCTCCACACCATCGCCGATTATATCATAGAAAGAAGGCTTTAGGCCTTTTTTGGAGGTCAGATCATGGATCTAAGAAAGAAGGCTGCCGTTGTTGGCATTACCCTGATCATCATGACCGGCACATCGCTCGGGGCGGCCACACCGGAAGAAACCTTCCGGAAGAATTTCCCCAATATCCGATTGGACAGTATCACCCCAACCGCCGTCACTGGTCTTTATGAGATCGTCTCAGAAGGCAGGGTCGCTTATTACGCTCCAGGACCGGAGTATCTCATCACCGGATCGCTCATCACCAGGGAGGGGAGAAACCTGACGGAAGAGCGGGCCGAAAAGATCAAGGCGCGGAATCTGAAGGAGACCCCCCTCGAAAAGGCCTTGAAAATCGGCGGCGGTCCTCACACGGTGATCGAAATCACGGACCCGGACTGCAGCTATTGCCGGAAAGCCTCCGCCTTTCTTTCTTCGAGAAATGACGTGACACGGCATGTCTTCTTCTTTCCCCTCTCGATACACCCCAACGCCGAGGCCAAAATCCGCTATATCTTCTGCGCCACTGACCGGGCCCGGGCCTATGAGGAGGCAATGGCCGGAAAACTGGACGACATGAAGTTCAAACCCTGCGACGATGCCGCGGCCGCCGAACTCGTTAAAGCCCATAAAGAGATCGGCGCTCGGATCGGTGTGACAGGAACGCCCCTTTTTCTCATCGACGGACAGGTCATCGACGGCGCCGATATCCCGCGGATGGAAAAGATCCTCGACAGCAAAGTGAAATGAACAGAGGCAAGATGTGATGCTGAACGACCGCTATCTGGAAAGATACGCCGACGTGCTGCTCTGGGGATTGAAAACGTCCCGTCGGGGACGTTTCAAGAAAGGGGATGTGATCCTCATTCAGTACGACCCTGCCGCCCTCCAACTCGCGGAAATCCTCTTTGACAGGATCATTGCCGTGGGAATGAATCCAGTCCAGCGAATGGGGCTCACCATCGGGATGGAGCGCTCCTTCTATGGAAAATCCGGTGGACGCCAATTGATTTTTCAAGCGCCGGGTGAGAAAGAGTTCCTAGGAAATCTGCACGGGCGGATTTACCTCCACGCCCCGGAATCCCTGACCCACCTGAAGGAGATCGATCCGGCCCGGATCAGCAAGGTTTTGATCGCGCGCAAATCGCTGCGCGACATCCTCGAGCGGCGCGAACAGGATGGGCTCCACGGCTGGACCCTCTGTACACTGCCGACGAAGGAACTCGCGGCGCAGGCGCGCACGACTCCGGAAGTCTACGCCGGGCAGATCATCCGGGCCTGTTATCTCGACCGGAAAGACCCGGTCGGCAAATGGGCGGTCATCCGGCACGAGGCGACCGCCATCAAGCGCTGGCTGGGAGGCCTGAAGGCTCTCTTCTTCCATGTCGAGTCCGAGAATTGCGATCTGAAAATCACACCGGGGGAGAAGAGAAAATGGGCGGGGGTCTCGGGGCACAACATCCCCAGCTTCGAACTCTTCGTCTCCCCGGACTGGCGCGGTACGGAGGGAACCTACTACGCCAACCTCCCCTCTTACCGGAGCGGCAACTACGTCACGGGAGTCCGCCTGACCTTCGTCAAGGGAGTCGCCGAAAAAATCAGCGCCGAGACCGGCGAGGCGTTCACCATCCGACAGCTCAGGATGGACAGGGGCGCTGCGCGGATCGGCGAATTCTCGCTTACCGACAAACGCTTTTCGCGGATCGACCGTTTTATGGCCGATACCCTCTTCGACGAAAATTTCGGCGGAAAGCACGGGAACTGTCATATCGCCGTCGGGGCCTCCTACACCGATACCTACGCGGGCAATCCCGCCGCCATGACCGGGGCGCTCAAGCGACAGATGGGCTTCAACGACTCGGCTCTTCACTGGGACCTGGTGAACACAGAAGACAAAACGGTTACCGCCCACCTGAGGTCGGGGGAACGGACAGTGATCTACGAAAACGGCCGGTTCCGGTATTGATGCCCCCGAGACCCGTTGAAGCTCCGTTTGCCTGAGCTCATTGAAGGAAAATCCTTGACGACGCCCGGCGGATCAAGTAGTAATTGCATCTATTTTTCAAAAAAGAGGTCCCCGGATCCCATGAAGCAATCCCATGCAAAGAAGAAGCGGTTTCTGACGATCATCCTGGCCCTGACCGGTATTGGCATTACCATCGCCTACGCCGTCTGCTTAGGTTCCTGCAGCTATCTGAAGGGAGATATCCTGGGGTTGGATCTAAAATACCTGGGGATTTTCTACATGACCGTGATCCTCCTCCTCGCCTTGATGAAAAAACCCCTTCTCTGCATGCTCCTTCTCGCCTTCGGAGCGGGAGGCGAAATTTTTCTCATCGGCTATCAGGTCCGTAGCGGCGTCTATTGCTCCTACTGCCTGGCCTTCGCCGCCACTGTCTGGCTGGCCTTCAGCGTCAATTTCGAGCGGTCCAGGAGGTGGCTTGCCGCCCTGGCCGTCGGCGCCGGCCTGATCTTTTTCCTGCTGCTTTTTTCGGGCTCTGCGACGCCGGTTTACGCGGCCGGACCTCCCACGACCACCTTCGGCAAAGGACCGATCGATGTCCGGATCTATACGGATTATTTCTGCGGCCCCTGTCGCGCCGAGGAGGCGGAGGTCATGGCGCTCCTCACGGAATTGGTTGAAAAAAACCTCATCCGCGTCACCTTCATCGACACGCCCATCCACAAGGAGACGGTCCTCTATGCAGGTCATTTCCTCGCGGCGCTGAATGCAAAGGAGGGATGGGATATCCGCCAGGCGGTCGCTCTGCGAGCGGCACTCTTCGAGGCGGCAGCCGAGAAGATCGCCGAGAAGGAAGCGCTGGAGCTTTTCCTGAAGAAAAGGGGGTTCGCCCTGCGGCCTTTCGACACAGCGCCGGTCTTCAAGATCTTCGGGAACTACCTGAAGGAGGACCGGATCAACGCGACTCCCACCTGCGTCATTGTCGGTCCGCAAGGAAAGCAAACCCTGGTAGGAAAAGAGGATACCGTCAAGGCGCTCCGCAGCCTCCGGAGATAGACTCAATCGTCGCCTGCATCCTGTCCGAAACCTCCCTGAGCTGTCTGAGAACTGCCACGCTCTTGTCCGGCGTGAGGCTGCCCATGCCGCAGGAAGGCGTGATGAGGCATTGCCGGAGTATCGTCTTCCGATCGATCCCTTCTTTCTCCAGTTGCTTCATGCCTTCGTCGAGCCTGGAGATGAGGATGTCCCCAGTCTCATCCCGGGTAAAATTACCGGTCGGGACAATGCCCCAGGCAAGCGCACCGCCGCGGGCATAGAACTTTTTGATGTCGCCGGAATAAAGAAGAACGCGGTCCATATACCCGAAGGCGTCGAAGTTCACGATATCCACCCTTGTATTGAATATCATGGACCAGTCCGCGTTTCCACAGCAGTGGATCCCGGCAATGCCGCCCAGTTCATGGATCGTATCGATGATCTCATTGAGCTTTTCGGGGACCATTTCCGACGGAACCGCCGAAGTGCCTGAGCCGAGTGACTCCATGACAGGTTCGTCGATGAAGATGATCACCGGCTTGCCGAACTGTTTGAGCTCTTGTATCTGCCAGGCGGCCTTCATGGCAAGCCCCTTGACCACGGCATCGAAGAGCGTTTCATTGTGGATGATGTCCTTATCGGTCTCATCTTTGAATGACATGCCTGCAGTGATCGGGCCGGTGATCTGGCCCTTGACGTACCTCATATTCGCCGGAAGGGTTTTCCGCAAGGCCCTGATAAAGACCGGAAACGCCGCCGCGTATCCTTCCGTTATCCTGAAAAACTCATAGTCCTTCTCAATATATCGTTCGAAGAACCTTTCCAGGTCAGACATGAGATCCTTGGAGGTATCGAAGGACACCTTCTTTTTTACTTCATCAACAATGAGACCGGGCAGGGACTCGCTGTACTGGGCGTCCATGTGCTCATGGAAGCTCCGCTGCGGAAGCTGCGGCCAGATCGGCGCCTCGGATAGATACTTGAGCGACAGTTGGACGGCCTGCTCAGGATCCACTAGCGGCATGCTGCCGATGCCGGTGGCTATGCAGTTGAAATCGTGCTTCATGACGATGAATCCCTTTCTCACATTGTTTGATTCTTTGATTTATATCGTCTATAAAATAAAAAAACAATGCCGACTTGCAGGAACGGGAAGCGCGA
>PNOO01000102.1 GCA_013824905.1 Syntrophus sp. (in: bacteria)
GCCGTCATCTCGCTTGCCATCTTTCTGTTCATCATGGTCCTGGCGCTCTTGATCGTCGCCCTCCTGCCGAAACCGGTCCGCGTCATCGCGGATGCGATCAGTGAAAACACCTTCAAAGTAGTTCTCTGCGGCCTGCTGGGACTCGTCCTGATCGCCCCACTGGCACTCCTTCTGACCATATCGGTCGTGGGGATCGCGCTCATCCCGCTGGAAGTGATCGTCGTCGTCTGTGCCATCCTCCTGGGTTTCATCGCCGTCGGCCAGCTCATCGGCAGGAAGGTCTACCAGATCCTCAAGCGCCCGAACCCAGGCATGGTTCGCGAAACCTTCTGGGGGTTGATCATCCTCTGGCTGATCGGCTGGATCCCGTACATCGGCTGGATGGTCAAGGCCGTCGCCATCGTCATCGGCCTGGGGGCCGCCCTCGTCACCCGATTTGGAACCTATCAAGGCTGGAAGTGCACGCCACCCCCTCCCGCCGCTGCCGCCGTCGACGGTCCCGGAAAGTGAATCACGCCGCACTGCTTATCGACAGGAAAAGTTCAATGTTCAGGTAAAAAGAAGGCCCTCCCTTTCAGGAAGGCCTTCTTTTGTTGAATCTTTATAAAAATGGTTACGCCATCTTCGTCATCGCAGTGACGAGTTCCTGCACCGCAGCCGCCGATTTCTTCAACGCGGCATCCTCTTCGGCGGTCAGTTTGATCTGGATGATCTCTTCGATGCCCCCCTTGCCCAGTTTTACGGGTACGCCGATGAATAGGCCTTTGATCCCGTACTCGCCATCCAGATAGGCGGCACAGGCCAGGATCTTCTTCCGGTCTTTCAGGATCGATTCCGCCATCTCCACCGCCGAGGAGGCTGGCGCATAGAAGGCGCTCCCCGTTTTCAGGAGGCTCACGATCTCCGCCCCGCCGTTCCTCGTCCGGGTAACGAGCGCATCCAACCGGTCCTTCGGTATCAGCTCGGTGATCGGAATACCGGCCACCGTCGAATAACGGGGCAGCGGCACCATCGTGTCCCCGTGTCCTCCGAGGACGAAGGCGTGAATATTTTCCACGGACACATTAAGCTCCATCGATATAAATGAGCGGAAACGGGCCGAATCGAGGACACCGGCCATGCCGATCACGCGGTTCTTGGGGAAGCCGCTGACGTCATGGGCGACATGGCACATCGCATCGAGGGGGTTGCTGACGATGATCAGCGTGGCCTTGGGGGAATACTTCACGACCTGCTCGGTGACCTTCGTCATGATCCCTTTGTTGGTGGCCAGCAGATCATCCCTGCTCATGCCCGGTTTGCGCGGGATGCCGGCGGTGATGATGACGATGTCCGAATCCCGGGTTTCCTCGTAGCTGTTGGTCCCGATGAGGTGCGCGTCATGCTTCTCGACCGGAGCCGCCTCCGTCAGATCAAGGGCCTTCCCTTGCGGGACGCCTTCAATGATGTCCACCAGAACCACATCACATAATGCCTTTTCGCACAAACGCTGCGCCGCGGTCGCACCGACATTGCCTGCACCGACAACGGTGACTTTCTTATCCATGTTACTCCTCCTCTTCTCGCTTTTTATGAACCCCGCGCACCCGATCCCCGTTGGATCGGCAAGCCGAAGTCATCAGATTCGACTAACCGAAAGTAAAACACCCTCCGGTTTCACCAAAAACTCCCGAAAAGCTTTTCTGTTGCAAATTAAATGCATGTATTATATAAGTTTTCCGTTAATGTGACGCTAACATAAGCTTTCCAGGATATCAAGGAGAAATTTCTTTGACAAACCGTACTGTACTGGCAACGGGAGAGGCTGCAGTTCATCATTACAATCATTACGGGAGAGGAAAATCATGGGTCAATTATTCGGTACAGACGGAATCCGGGGGGTCGCCAATGAATATCCCATTACGGCGGAAATGGCCATGAACATCGGCCGCGCCACAGCACACCTCTTCAAGAAAAAAGGACATGTCCCCAAGATCATCATCGGTAAAGACACACGCATTTCCGGATACATGCTGGAAAATGCCCTCGTTTCCGGAATCTGTTCCATGGGCGTCAACGCCATCCTGGTCGGGGTGATCCCCACGCCGGGAATCGCCTTTATGACCAACAGCATGCGGGCAGACGCGGGCATCGTCATCTCGGCATCTCACAATCCATTCCAGGACAACGGCATCAAGATCTTCAGCAGCGACGGCTTCAAGCTCCCGGATGAGACGGAGGGAGCCATCGAAGAGATCATCTTCGCGAACAACTTACACACGCTCCATCCCTCTCCTTCCGAACTGGGAAAGGCCTACCGCATGGACGACGCCCGGGGCCGTTATACCGTCTTTCTGAAGCATACCTTCCCCAAGGAATACTCCCTGGAGGGAAGCCGGATCGTCCTGGACTGTTCCAACGGCGCCACTTACCGCGTCGCCCCGGACACCTTTTCCGAACTGGGGGCAGAAGTCTCAACCCTCTTTGATGAACCAAACGGAAAAAACATCAACCTCCACTGCGGTTCCCAGCACCCCGAGGCCCTGGCGGAGGAGGTCCTGAAGACCAAAGCGGACGTCGGCTTCGCCTTCGACGGCGACGGCGATCGCCTGATCGCCGTGGACGAGACGGGGACGGTCCTGACCGGAGACCAGATCCTGGCCATTTGCGCGAGCGTCATGAAGAAGGAGGGTTCTCTCACACACAACCTCGTCATCCGGACGGTGATGAGCAACATCGGGCTGAGCGTCGCTCTCCAGAAACTGAATATCGACTCTTTCATGACCAAAGTCGGCGACCGCTATGTCCTCGAGGAGATGCTGGCCCGCGGCGCCTCCATCGGCGGTGAGGATTCGGGACACCTGATCTTCCTCCGGCACCACACCACGGGAGACGGAATCGTCACCGCCCTGCAGGTGGCGGCGGCGATGAAAAAGGAAGGCAAACCCCTTTCCGAACTCGCCAGGATCATGAAGGTCTTTCCCCAGGTCCTGATCAACGTGACCGTCAAATCGCGGCCCGATATCGCCACGGTGCCCGAGATCATGGCCGCCATCCAAGAGGTAGAAGCGAAATTGGGGGATCAGGGACGAGTCCTGGTCCGCTATTCAGGCACTCAAAATATGTGCCGGGTCATGGTGGAAGGGCCGTCGCAGGAAGAGACGGGCGCTTTCTGCAGACTGATCGCAGACGTTGTGAAAAAGAAACTTAACGCTTGAGCATGGGGAGGAAACGATGGGCGGTGAGAATATGAACGGAGCCCTGGTCTTTCAAGGCGCTTTTGGCACTGCCTTCGCCTGCGATGACCGCTTCCGAGAACGAATCTTGAAGTATCAAGCCGGCAGAATCTGCAGAAGTTCCTCCGGCGTACTCACGCCGATATCGGTCAGTTCCGGCCAGAGGAAACTACGGGTTCTGTCGATATGAATGGTGGCAGCCCCGGCGTTTCGTCCCGTCTGCAGGTCGAAGACGTAGTCTCCCACCATGACCATTTCGGCAGGGACCGTCCTCCACCGGACGCAGAAGCGAAAGAGCCCCTCGGGATCAGGCTTTGGCGGCGCATCGCCCCGGCCGAGGATGCACTCTTCTGGGAAATATCCGCCGACACCAAGGCTGTCGAGGGTCCTGATCGCAATATCCCGTGTATTTCTAGTCAATACGCCCATTCGTGAACCCCGCCGTTGCAAGGCTTCAATGAGTTGAACCGTTCCCGGCGCCGGTTCTATCTGCTCCAGGAGTTCAGTCTCGATCGCGTTGAGCTTGTCATGAAGCGGCTGCGCCTCCGGATCGGGGAGGGACGCCAGATAGCCGAGAATATCTATCCCTTGCGGGACACCGAGGGCCTGCCGGATGACGGAGAAATCATGGACGGGCAGCGTGAGGGTCCCATCCAGGTCGAATACCCAGTGTTTCCGCGTCAGAATGGCTTCCGCATGACCGGCCAATGTCCTGTTTTTCATGAGCTCCCTTCCCTATTATCACTCATTTTTTCCACATCATCGCCGTTTTCATAGACTCAGCCCACAAAAAAAGCAAGCGTTTACCAAACCCTTGACACGCAGGACCGTTTTTGTTAGGCGTTGCGCCTCAAAGGAATTCCCTGCCGGATCCGGTCGGATTCGGATCGACATGTCATGAGGAGGGCGTCTTGGTCAAGGCAGCAATTGTCGGCCTCGGATGGTGGGGCCAGCTTCTCGTCCGACACCTTCAGGGCAGAAGCGAGCGGATCCGTTTCGTGCGCGGCGTCGAGGTCCGTCCGGAACCGGTTCGCGCCTTCGCCGCAGAAAAGGGGTTCATCCTGACCCCCGAATATCAGGACGCCCTCGATGACCCGGAGGTCGAGGCCGTTGTTCTGACCTCTCCCCAGGACCTGCACGAAGGACAGATCCTCCGCGCCGCCGGGGCCGGCAAGCACGTGTTCTGCGAAAAACCCATCGCCATGAACCGGGCGGCCGCCGAACGCGCGGTCGTCGCCTGCGAGTGTGCCGGCGTCATCCTCGGCGTGGGTCATGAACGCCGCTTCGAGCCGGCCATGATCGAAATCAAGCGGTTGATCGACAGCGGCGAACTCGGCAGCATTCTGCATGTGGAGTCGAATTTCAGCCACGATATCCTGAAGGACCTCCCCCCCGACAACTGGCGGGTTTCCGATCCCTTCGTACCCGCGGGCATGACTGGAATGGGGATCCATCTGACGGATTCCTACATCCACATGCTGGGCCCCGTCGAGAAGGTCTACGCCCAACCGGCATGGCGGGTGACCGGATGGAAGGCGGGCGACATCATCTCCGTCAGCTTCAAATTCAAAAGCGGTGTGACGGGACATCTCAACGCGATCCTCGTAACCCCATTCTTCATGCGATATCACGTATTCGGCACGGAGGCCTGGGTCGAAGCGCGCGACACGGTGCGCCCCGAGGCGGAGGGAGTGGTTTATTTCACCGTCCGCCGCAAAGGGTGCGAACCCGTCTTAAAAGAACTCCCTTCCATCAATTCGGTGGTCGCCAACATCAACGCCTTTGCCGCCGCCGTGGCCGGCGAGGCCGATTATCCGTTTACGCGTGAGGAGAAGATCGGAAATATCGCCGTACTCGAAGCCATTGCGCAATCGGTGGAAAGCGGATTGCCGGTGACCGTATCATAACGACGGAGTCTTTTCTTCCGAAATCTCGTACAGACCCGGAAAGGGTCAGGGGGCCGCACGCACCCAAAAAAGAGGGTCCGGAATGGCTGTCCTCCCGGACCCTCCGATACGCGCGGACGGTACAGAGACTATTTGCGCCTGCTGCGGACCACAGGGCCGTTTCCTCTTCCCCGGGGGAAAAGATCTTGAGGAGCGCGTGCGGGTAAACGCCGATCTTCATCATCGCCTGAGCACCAATGGAACGATATGGGACCCTCAGAATCAAGCCCCGTCTGAAAAAGCTGAAACCGCCTTTGTTGTGAGAGGGATCTCTTTGTAAATCTCCATCAGATTGAGGTAGTTGTTACGGGTCCGGTGAATCATGGCGAAATCCTTCTCTGTGAGTTCCCGAACGGCTCTGGCCGGTGTTCCCAATGCCAGCGACCTCGGGGGAATGACGGTTCCGGATGTCACCACTGAACCGGCCCCGACGATGGTTTCCTCACCGATCCGGGCCCCGTTAAGGATGGTGGCGCCGATTCCGATAAATGCCCCCCGCTCGATATGACACCCATGGGCTGTCACACGGTGACCGAGTACGACATCGTCTTCCAGCACAAGGGGAAAACCATTGCTGGCGACATGGAGGATGCAGCCGTCCTGGATGTTGCAATTCGCACCCACCCGGATGGGCTGAACATCCCCGCGGACAAGGCAGAAAAACCAGACATTGGCCTTGGCTCCCAACTCCACATCACCGATGACCAGGGCATTATCGGCGATAAAAACGGTTGGATCGATTTTGGGTTTCATCCCCCGGAAATCAAGGATCATCATTTAACCTCCCGCAGTTGATTCCAATGAAAACGGAGGTGCATCCGCCGGTCCCTTTCCGGCTTAATTATCATGATCATGGTAAGCATCCTTTCCGGTCGTTGGAGTATTAAAATTTCGCGGGCACTATAGTGGGAGGACTTCTCTATGTCAACCCCATCCGACAGGAGCGAAATCACACTATGAGGGGGTTGGGAAGGGAACTACTGTTGATATAAAATCAGTCGATTAGGCCAATTGATCTTTCCAACAATCAGATGTTGACCACAACCCGCAGGCCGTCTCCGGGTCTTTTATCCGCCAAATCCAAGGCCTCCTTGACATGGTCGAGATCGAAACGGTGGGTGATCAGGGGGTGCAGATCGACCTTCCCGCTTTCCACCACCTTGATGCCCATGTGGAAATCCTTCGGCACCATCCCCTTGCTGCCGATCAACTTGATTTCCTTGAAGTACATCGCATAACCGTTGAAGTTGTCCATGACGGCCGGGGCGATCCCGAAGAGCAGCACGGTTCCTCCCGGCCGCACCATGTCCATAGCCTGGCGCAGCGTGGCGCTGGAGCCGACGCTTTCAATGGCCAGATCGACGCCCAGCCCTCCGGTGGCTTCTTTCACTGCCGACACAGGGTCCGCCTCGTCGGGATTGATGATCTTCGCCCCGAATTTTTCGGCAATGTCGAGTTTCCACCGGCTGCGGGTAATGGCAAAAACAGGGTCTGCGCCACTGATGACGGACAGTCTGGTTTGGAGTAGTCCGGCCGCCCCCTGGCCGATGACAGCGACCGTATCGCCGGGGGTAATGTTGATCTTCTCATGGGAGCGAAAAACCGTGGCCAGGGAGATCAAGCTGGTCCCGTCTTCATAGGAAATGCTGTCCGGAATCTTGATGCAGTTATAGTCGGGGACGGCGACATATTCGGCAAACGTTCCGTCCACTTCCCGGCCCATCAGGCCGCCGTTTGGGCAAAGGTTGACTTTCCCGGCATAACAGTAAGCACAATGACGGCAGAAAATGAGGGAATTTAAGACGACTCGATCCCCGACCTTGAAATCGGCGACATCCGGACCGACTTCCACGATCTCACCGGTGGATTCATGCCCCTGGACTACCGGCAGTCGGGGTACGAATATTTTTCCATTATAGATGCCGACGTCAGTTCCGCAGATGGCAGTGGCCTTTACATTCACAATGACATAGCCGGGCCGCACCATCGGATGGGGAACATCCTCCACGGTCAGTGCATAAGGTCCCCTCAATACAGCTGCTTTCATTCTCCCATCTCCTCCTGTTCCATGTCAACGGCGCCAATCGATTGTCGTATTATACCTTATTTTCTCTCACCGTTCAATTGAAACAATGACCGGAATTCTCTCTTCGTTGTATTTTCCTCCGGCATCTGATAAGAACGGATCACACCGGAAAATCGCCGGATAGAAGAGATCGGGAGAGGGATATGGCCAATCGCATCGAGATCGGTTTCAGACAGGGGATCCGCGACGCCCTTGGGGAAAAGATCAAAAAAAAGATCATCGACCATCTCCGGATTCAGGTGGATTCCGTAAAGACCAGCGAGGTATACACGATCGAAGGCGACCTGACCCCAGGAGACCTGATAGCGGCCGCCCGCGGCCCGCTCTCCGATCCCGTCATCCAGGGATACGCCGTCGACCGGGGACTTGCCCGTGGTTTTGACTGGCTGATCGAAGTGGGTTTCCGTCCCGGCGTCACGGACAACGTGGGAAAGACCGCCGCGGAGGCTATCACCCTGCTGACCGGAAAACCGGTCCGGGTTTACACATCCCGGCAGTATGCCATCACCGGCATCCGCGACCGGTGCGCCCTTGATCTTCTTACCAGGGGCGACGCGGAACGGATCGCCTCCGAACTCCTTTCCAACGATCTGATCCAGCGCCATGAGATTATCGATAACCGCACCTGGAACCCGGCGCAGACGATCAAACCCTATGTGCCGCGGGTCATGGGAGAAGAGCGCATCAGGACGGAGGAGATCGATCTCGACCGCCCCGACGAGGCGCTGATTCGGATCAGCCAGGAACGGGTTCTCGCCCTGAGCCTTGAGGAGATGCGGATCTTACGGGATTACCTGAAAAACGACGCCGTCCTTGCCCGGCGTAAAAAGGTCGGCCTGGGGGCCGGAATGACCGATGCGGAGCTGGAGTGTCTCGCCCAGACCTGGTCGGAACACTGCAAACACAAGATCTTCAACGCCCGGATCGCTTATGACAATGGCGAGGGGCGCATCTCCGAGATCGACTCCCTTTTCAATTCCTGCATCAAGCGGTCGACCCGCGAGATCCGGGAGCGAATGGGGGCGGACGACTGGTGCCTCTCCGTTTTTTCCGACAACGCCGGGATCATCCGCTTCAACGCGG
>PNOO01000103.1 GCA_013824905.1 Syntrophus sp. (in: bacteria)
AACGCCTCTGCCGGATCAAGGTGGGAAGCCCGCCAGGAGGGATAAATCGTCGAGATAAAGCTGATCAGCATCGTGCCTGCGATGATGATCCCCACATCACCGAAGTTCACTTGCGAGGGCAGCTCGCTCAAGTAGTAGACGTCCCCGGGGAGGATCTTGAAACCGAAGAGCTTCTCAACGAAACGGGAGAGGGCCTCCAGATTGAAGGCCACGGCCAGTCCCACGAGACTGCCGGAAAGGGTGCCGACTGCCCCTACGATGAGTCCCTGGAAAATGAAGATCTTCATGATCCCCGCCCGGGTGGCGCCCATCGTTTTCAGGATGGCAATGTCCTTATTCTTTTCCATGACGATCATGATGAGCGCGCTGATGATATTGAACGCCGCGACCAGGACGATCAGGGAGAGGATGATGAACATCACCCGTTTCTCGAGTTTCAACGCCGAGAAGAGGTTTTTGTTCATCTCCATCCAGTTTCGGCCCCAATAAGGGTAACCGAGCTTACTTTCGATCGATTTTGCAATCTTGTCTGCCTTGTAGATATCGTCTACCCGGATCTCGATGCCTGTGACGAGGTTGCCCATATTCAGGAACTCCTGACAGGTCTTCAGGGAGATATAGGCGAGCGTCGAGTCGTATTCGTAAAAACCGGACTCGAAGATACCCACCACGACAAAAGGCTTCATCCTCGGGACCATACCCATTGGCGTTGAGACGCCGGAAGGCGAGACGATATGGACCGTTTCAAAGAGAAACACCCCTAGGTTTTTCGCCAGCTCGCGACCGATGATGATCCCTGGGAGATCGGAATGCTCAGGCCTCAGGCCGGGGATATCCCGTACCCCATCCCGGAGATATTCCAACTTTCCCTCCCGGAACTTCCCCAGATTGATGACCTTCAGGGCGTCTTCCAGGGAGAGGCCCCTGAGGACGATGCCGGTCACATTGTTCCCGTTTTTCAGCATCGCTTGGCTGTAGATGAAAGGTGTGGCGGCCAGGACGCCGGGGACCTGGGCCACTTTCTGCATCACCAAGGGATGATTGCGCATCCCGCCGCCGTGCTCCATCACGATGACATGGGAATTGATCCCCAGGATCTTGGCGCGCAGATCGGTTTCAAAACCGTTCATTACAGCGATGACGATGATCAGGGCTGCGACGCCCAAAAAGATCCCGGCAATCGAGATGAAGGTGATGATTGAAACGAAAACCTGTTTCCGTCTGGCCCTGAGGTAGCGCAGGCCGATGAAAAGTTCATAGGACATCAGTGATCCGTTTCCGCTGTTTTGATAACTGCCGATTCATCTCTGAGGGCTTCCCTGGTCCGGAGGAGCGGGAAGAGGATGACGTCCCGGATCGAGGCGGAATCGGTGAAGAGCATGACCAGCCGGTCGATCCCGATCCCTTCACCCGCTGTCGGCGGCATCCCGCACTCGAGGGCGCCGATGTAGTCCTCATCCATCTCATGAGCCTCCAGGTCGCCGGCCTCTCTCTCCTTGAGCTGCATTTCGAAGCGTTTTCTCTGGTCGACGGGGTCGTTAAGCTCGGAGAAGGCATTGGCGATCTCCTTTCCGCAAATGTAAAGCTCGAAGCGATCGACAATGGAGGGATCTATTGCGTTCCGCCGGGAGAGAGGCGATACATCCACGGGGTAGTGGGTGACAAAGGTCGGCTGAATGAGCTTTGCCTCAACCGTCTCTTCAAAGACGGCCATCAGCACCTTACCGGGGGGATCGCTTTGCTTTACCTCGATCCCCAACTTTCGCGCATGGTCGGCCATCTGCTCTCCGTCGTCGAGGAGCGCCGCCGGGACACCACCCATCTCGATCACCGCATCCCGCACCGTGACCCGTCTCCATGGCGGTGTCAGGTCGATTGCATTCCCCTGATAGCTTAACGTGAGGGACCCGGAAATATTCCGGCTGACATAGGTGATAAGTTCTTCGGTCATCGCCATCAGATCCTCGTAAGTCGCGTAGGCCTGGTAGAACTCCATCATCGTGAATTCGGGATTGTGGAAGGTGGAGATCCCCTCATTACGGAAGTTCCTGTTGATCTCGAATACCCGTTCCATTCCGCCGGTGATCAGGCGCTTGAGGTAGAGTTCCGGAGCGATTCGGAGAAAGAGGTTCATTCCCAGGGCGTTGTGATAGGTCTTGAAGGGACGGGCGACGGCGCCGCCGGCCCGGGGTTGCATCATCGGGGTCTCCACTTCGAGGAAGTCCCGTTCTTCCATGAAACGACGGATGAGGCTGATGATCCGGCTCCGCTTGTGGAAAACATCGCGGACCTCCGGATTCACGATGAGATCGAGGTGACGCTGACGGTATCGGATTTCGACATCCGTCAGGCCGTGCCATTTCTCCGGTAGAGGCCGGATCGCTTTGGAGAGCAGACGGAGGCCGTTCTCCTCCACGTCGATGGTCAATTCGCCGGTTTTTGTCTTAAAGACCCGACCGGCGACCCAGACGATGTCGCCGATGTCAAGTTTCTTGAAAAGCGAGAATCCCTTTTCCCCCAAATGATTTTTCCGGAGGAAGGCCTGGAGCAGCCCTTTGCGATCCCGGATGCTGATGAAGGCGCCCTTTCCGAAGTCTCGAACGGCCATTATCCGACCAGCGAGGGTGAAGCGTTCCGTCACTTTTTCCAGCGCTTCGTGGTCAAGCAAGCCGAACCGTTCGCAG
Organism: Syntrophus sp. (in: bacteria); assembly: GCA_013824905.1. Taxonomy (GTDB): domain Bacteria; phylum Desulfobacterota; class Syntrophia; order Syntrophales; family UBA5619; genus JAKAFS01. The sequence goes on from PNOO01000103.1 coordinate 2,685, forward strand.
ATTGCGGCCGTCGTTTCCCCGACGCGGACATCGTTGGGGTAGAGATCGATTCCGTCTTCCTTCAGAGAATCGATCTTTTCCCGGCGTTTTTTCAAAAGTTCACTTTCTTCCATAAATAAACAACTCCGCTGTGTTTCGATATGAAGCGAATTTGATTATATTTTTTTTCGGTATTAGTCAAGCACGAATTGAAGCGGCCGGGCGGCGGGGAGAAGCCGGTTCCGCACATATTCGCATTGCGGCCGGGAGGCAACTTGTGTATGATCGATCCGTATAGGGACCCCTGTCAGAATTGCGCGATAGGGTAATTCCCCGTAGGGGCGGTAATGACAGAGGGATTGGATGTTCTGGACTCATAACGCGGTGTTTTAGAAAGGGGGAGGGTATGATTAACAAGGCAATCCTGGTGGGCAGGCTGGGAAAGGATCCGGAAGTGAGGTACACGCCGGACGGCATGATGATAACCACATTCACCATGGCGACGGATGAGCAGCGGAAAGACAAGAATGGGGAAAGGGTTAAAACGACCGAGTGGCACCGGATTGTGACCTTCGGAAAATTGGCGGAAATATGCGGAAAGTATCTGACAAAGGGGAAACTGGTATTTGTGGAGGGGCGGATCAGGACACAGGCTTGGGAGGACAAGGAGGGAAATAAACGTTCCACCACCGAGATCCTCGCCTCAGACATGCGGATGCTCGATTCGAAAGGGCAAAAGGGAACCGATGCCTCTCAAGAGGAAACCCCACCGCAGCATCCTGGTGCAGATGGGCCTTTGCCCGAGGACGACGTCCCCTTCTAAAAGGGGATCAGGGCTTTTTCTCTTCGGTCGTCTTCTCGGCAGTGGGTGTGACGTCGATTTCGTTCGGCTCGCGGGTGGCCTTCTTGAAGTTTTTGATGCCCCGGCCAAGCGCACTGCCGATCTCGGGGAGTTTACCGGCGCCGAAGATGATCAGGATGATCACCAAGATGACCAGCAGTTCAGGCATGCCTATTCCAAACATGATTTTATAACCTCTTTCTTGTTTTTCTTGTCCATGATCTTAGACCATCGACAGGCTGTTGTCAAACGGTAACTTCCGATAGGACTTTTTTCGAAATTGCCCGGGATCCAAGGCTTTCTAAATAAACAAATGAAAGAGTATCGACTTCTTCAGGGCGATCTCTTCTCCTGTGTCTTTTCGGGCAGGCGTATATGGATGACCTGCCCCTGTTTCCCCAGGTTTTCCAGTGGCTTTCCCTGAAAAATCAAGTTGATTCCCCCTGCGTTACCGATGTCGAGCAGAAAAGAGTCGGAGGCCATCCGCTCGATCCTATCTCCCGGCTTGAGGAGGAGCTGATAGGAGGGATTCCGGTCTTCCGTCATCCTAACCCAAGTCAGTTCTTTAGCCTCTATGACGAGGTGGAGCTTTTTCCCGGATGTGGATACGGCCGGGGGAAGGGCGGCAGACACGGCAGGGACAGGGGCTGTCTTCGTTGCCGCCGGGATGGGTGGGACGGTTGACAGGGATTCCGCGACAGTATTGGTCTGTGCTGACGATGGCGTCTTGACGGATGGTGCAGGAACGACCTGCGTCGGTGGAGCCAATTCGCTAATTTTTGCCGGGGAATCGGGGTTTCCGGATTGATCATACAGAAAAACGGCATAGACCAGAACACCGGCGACGATCACGGCGGCCAGGGTCCCAAAAAGGAACCGGTATCGACGGCCGTCTTCCGGCCAGGGTTTCTGAACCTCCATCTCCTCACGCGGCGGGGTCAAACCTTCCATGTGCTTTTCATATCGGTCGAGGATGGGCTTTTCATCGACCCCGACGACCTGGGCGTATTCCCGAATGAAATTCCTCGTATAGACGGGGGGCGGAAGACGGTCGAAATCGTAGTTCTCCAACGCGTCGAGGTTGATCCTGCTGACCCGCGTCGCAATAAAGACATCTTTCAGGGAAAGGCCCCGGGCCTCCCGGGCGGACTTCAAATTCGTCACGGTCTCGCGTGGGAGCTCAGGCGTCTTCGCCGCTGCCGGAATTTCCATTTTCTCATTCATTGCATGAAATCCCCCCGTAAGCTATAGATACGATTAGCACCATTTAAGCGACCGTGCAACAGTAAAGATGAAGGTGGTCCCGGCGGCGGAAAATTTGGACTGGTATTTTACCCGGTTTTGTGCTGGCATGATCGCCAATACGGGGAGGGGAATACGGAGGTTAGATTCCCTGCCCATTCCAATTGGATGGTGCGAAGATGAAAGTCATGAACGATTACCGGCAGTTCCTCGCAACGGTCAGCGTTGAGGCGGGGGGGCTGCTCAGGGAGAGATTTAACGACAGCCATAAGGTTCGGTACAAGGGGGAGATCAATCTGGTGACAGAGGCAGATCTGCTCTCCGAGACGCTCATCACGGAACGGATCCGTCGGTCCTTCCCCGGACACGATATCCTGACGGAAGAGTCGCCCGAAACGACGAATGGTTCCCGCTTCCGGTGGATCATCGATCCCCTGGACGGAACGACGAACTATTTCCACGGCTACCCGATCTTCTGCATCTCCATCGCCCTCGAAGTGGAGGGAGAGATTCTCTTGGGCGCCGTCTACAATCCGATGTTGAAGGAGCTGTTCGTGGCGGAGAAGGGGGAGGGCGCCTCTCTCAATGGGAGCCGTCTGTCCGTCTCCCGGACGGCGGATCTCAACAGAGGGCTTCTTGCGACCGGTTTCCCCTATGACCTCCGGGAGGACAGGAACAACAACGTGAATTACTTCAGGGCGCTGGCCATGAGTGCTCAAGCGGTCCGCCGGTCCGGCTCGGCAGCCCTCGATCTGGCTTACTTGGCGGCGGGTCGCTTCGACGGTTTCTGGGAACTGAAACTCATGCCCTGGGATACCGCAGCCGGCTGGTTACTCGTTACCGAGGCGGGTGGCGTCGTTACCGACCTCTGTGGCGGGCCTTACGGGCTTCTCTGCCCCCATATCCTGGCAGGCAATGGCTTTATCAACGGTGAGTTGCTCCGCGTCATCGCCAATACCGATCCTCTCTACACGCCATAAAACCCATTTGCCTGACTACCCGACGTCCGGACGAAATGATCCGGGTGCTTCCTATCCCCGGAGGGATCCCTCTCTGGGTTTTTTTCAGCCGGCGGTCAGTCTGACCAGGATCTTTCTCGTTCTCGGCCCGTCGAATTCACAAAAAAATAGTGATTGCCAGGTTCCGAGGACGAGATGGCCTTCTTTAATGAATACCGTTTGTGACGCCCCGAAAAGCGAGGCCTTGATATGGGCGGCGGCATTACCTTCGGTATGCCGGTACTGGTTGGAAAGGGGGACGATCCTATCGAGGGCCGCAAGGATATCCCGCGGGACATCCGGGTCGGCATTCTCATTGATTGTAACTGCCGCCGTAGTGTGAGGGATAAAAACCTGGCAGAGTCCTTCCCTGATCCCGCTTTTCCGAACGCTTTCGGTGACGCGCTCCGTAATATCGATCATCTCACACCGGGTTTGGGTACTGACGGTAAATGTCGTCATGTTTCTCTCCTTTTTCACAAATCTGTTAATGCCGCATGGAGCCTTTCACCGATTGTCAGACCGCGGTTGATGAAATCCGGTCCGTAGTCCCTTCCCGTCGGTGTCCGGAAACTGTCCCGGATCTTCCGGATCCCCTCAAGTCCGGCGAAAAAACGGGGAAGGAGCGTTTGCGGGGGGATATCCTGGGAGGCAAGCATCGCCCAGAGGGTTTCTGTGAAATTGTCCGGTCCCCAACGGAACTTGTCCGCATCGTAAAGGGCGTCGGAGAGGAGCTGCGCCGCCCGACCGGTCGTAGCGCGGCAGGGTCGGAAGGCCTCATGGTTGCGGATGGCTCCCGTGATACTTACACGTTCGTCACTCCGAAGCGGAAACGCGATCAGTAGCCTTTCCGCCTCCTCAGCACCTTTCTTAGCATGTTCCTTCTCTGTCCGTCTGATGTCGTGGAGGATGCCGGCGAGATGGGCGAGAAGGACCAGTCGCCGGATACGATTGTCAGGGGCCTTGCCTCCCTCCTCGATGAGGATCAGGGCGCCGCTGTCGACGGCCACCTTTTCGACGTGGAGGAGTCCGTGACCAGGGCAGGCGCCCCGTTCGGTCACGATCCAAAGCCCCTCCTTGATCAGGGGCTCGGCGGTAAACAGTTTCCGGGAGAGAGCCACTTCCCGCTCTTTCTCGAGATAGAAGCGGGGCGTCCCGACTGCGGCGGCGATCGTCAGGGAAAGACCGATGACCGGGCGGTAGTCATGATCCGGCAATCGTCTCACCTCCGTCTATCTAAATAAGGGTATCGGTATTGGATGAAAATCCATCTGCTGCGTCGCACCGCCTCCTCCTTTCGATGGAGGAAGGGCCGGGTGAAGGCCTGTTACGTCGGGCTTGTCGAACCGCTCGCGCCCTTAGATTTTCCCTCGCTCCTGGGCGATTCGGATATAGGTTTCCATGCCGGTCTCCGGGGGGACATACTGCTGATCTTCGGATTTTTTCATGAGACGCATAGCGTCCGTCGGGCATGTAGAAACGCACAAACCGCACCCGATACAGCGTTTCAGATTGATTACGGCCTTTTCCTCGATGATGTCGATGGCCTCCATCTGGCAGCGGTCCAGACAGGTTTCACATCCCGTGCACTGATCACTGTCTACCTGAGCATAATAATTGCTTTTTACCGCCGCTGCGGGACTTTCCTGTTTTTTTAGGGACCTGAGAATTCCGCAACAGTCTCCGCAGCAACTGCACATGCCCCCGGCATGCTGGGCATTGAACGGTTGCATCACAAGGCCGGCGGCCTCATTTTTCCGGGCAATTTCTTTTGCCTCTTCCTTGGTGATGTACCGTCCCATGCCGTTATCCACATAAAAACTTGCATGGGATCCAAAGAGAAAACAGGCCTCCATCGGTTTATCGCAACCCCGGCCGGCTTTTTTTGCTACTGTCCGGCAGATACAAGGAGCAACGGCAATTTTTTTCTGATCGTCAAAAATTTTCATGACATCCTCGTAGGGTGCGATGGGCCACTCCGTCACGAGCTGTTTGTTGATCGGGATGGTTCTCATCACAGGCGTGCTGAAGGCCGCAAAACTCTTCCCGAGGGCTGCGTGGTAATATTCTTCAACATCCCTGGCGAGCGTCTCGTCAACGGAATTGAGCTGGAACTCATAGATACCCACCACAAAAGGAACGGCCGCGTAACGTGCGGCATCATTTTTCACCTGGCGAAAGAGAAGCCCCCGTTTGGCCATTGCTTCGATGTGTGCGGCGGTATCCCCTATCGGAAGATTCAGCCGCTCCGCTATGCTGTCCGGTGTCTCCAGCATCGGGGACAACAGCAGAAACATTTTCGCGTCCTCTTCAGTGAACAACTGCTTGAGTATTTTGATTTCTATGCCGTTGTGCGTCGCAGGAAATCCGGTACCCATGTCATCGAGTCTTTGTCTGAGCTTCTGATGTACGTCATCCATCTCCTTGTCTCCTCTTCTTTATGTGAAAATGTTTATACACAAATGAAGTTCGATATGCTTAATGCCTATCCGGGATTCAAAGTCAATCGCGAGGCGCCCCATTGGGAGCCGCCTGGTTCTTTACGAAACAAGGGGACAGCCGCAAAAGGCTGT
>PNOO01000104.1 GCA_013824905.1 Syntrophus sp. (in: bacteria)
AAAAAGATCTTTGCCATCGCCTGGGCGATTGCCGCCGTGGTTGCCGCCGTCGGGGGCATCCTGATCGGGAATATCAATGGCGTTAATACCAGTCTGAGCGGGTTCGGGCTCAAGGTCTTTCCGGCGGTCATCCTGGGCGGTCTGGACAGCATCCCCGGCGCCATACTGGGCGGTTTTATCATCGGGCTGCTCGAGGCGCTCAGCGGGATCTACCTCGATCCGATCTTCGAAGGGGGATCCAAAGAAGTCGTACCTTTTGTGGTTCTGGTCGTCGTTCTGATGATCAAGCCCTATGGTCTGTTCGGCACCGAAGAGATCGAAAAAATTTAGCGGAGACATACAATGGCCATTAAATGCGGCGTATTTAAAACAACCTACGAGGGCGACGAGGCCATCTGGCAGACCAAAGTATCCAAGTTCTGGATTGCGCTCTTGATCGTAGCCCTGATCGCCTTCCCGTTTATATTCCAGAACTCCCGGTATCTGCTCTATGTCGCCAACAGCGTGCTCATTGCCGTGATCGCCGCCATCGGACTGAACATACTGACAGGGTTTACCGGACAGATCTCCCTTGGACACGGCGCTTTCATGGGCGTCGGGGCATACGCCTCCGGATATTTCATGACCCAGTTGGGCATGCCTTTTCTTGCCTGCGTGGTTGCGGCGGGGTGCGTGACGGCGATGGTGGGGATGATTTTCGGTATACCCTCCTTGAGGCTCAAGGGATTGTATCTGGCGATCGCGACGCTCGCGGCGCAGGTTATCCTGGAGTTTGTCTTCGTCCGCTGGAGAGTTGTAACCGGCGGAAGCCAGGGCATGCTGGTGCCTCCGGCGAAAATCGGCGGATTCTCTTTCAACGGCGATTTCAAATTTTATTTTCTGGCGCTGGCTTTTACGATCCTGGGCGTCATGATCGCCAAAAATATCGTCCGCACGAAACCGGGTCGGGCGTTTATGGCGATCCGGGACCGGTATATCTCGGCGGAGATCATCGGCGTCCCGCTCTTCCAGTACAAACTGATATCGTTCGGCATCAGCTCGTTTTACGCCGGCGTTGCTGGGAGTTTATGGGCCCACTATATCGGAATCATCACCCCGGAACATTTCAATGTGATGGTTTCGATCCAGTATCTTTCGATGATCATTATCGGCGGACTCGGAAGCATCTACGGGAGCGTCATGGGCGCCGTATTCATGACGCTTCTGCCGGAAGGACTCCGGCTGCTCAGCGGTCTCTTTTCAAATCAGTATCCCATCCTGATCAACATCTTCGGCGCGATCCGGGAGAGCGTTTTCGGGCTGGTCATCATCCTCTTTCTGATCTTCGAACCGGATGGACTGGCGGCTAGATGGAAAACTATACAGAACTACTGGAAGTTATGGCCGTTTTCTTACTGATGGTCGGCGAATCTGCAAAAAAGTTTTATACATACGTCTGATGCATCTTTATGCAGGAGAAGCAGGAGTGAGGCAAAGGGTTAAACTTTAGTCAACTAAAACAAGGACATAACAAAAAAAGGGAGGGAACCATGAAAAGAGCGTTGTTGGTTGTTTTATCGGTGTTTCTACTCAGCGGTGTCGGTTTTGCCCAGCAGACCATCAAGATCGGCGGCATTTTCGACCTTACCGGCGCAACGGGCGACGTAGGGGCGCCCTATGCCGAGGCCGCACGGGACTACATCAACTATGTCAACAAACAGGGCGGGGTGAACGGGAAGAAGATAGAGCTGATCGACACGGATTACGCCTACAAGATTCCGCAGGCGGTCGCCTCTTATAAGGATATGCAGTCAAAAGGGGTGATTGCCATTCTCGGTTGGGGGACCGGCGATACGGAGGCGATGGCGCCCATGATCGCCAATGACAAGATCCCCTACCTCTCCGCCTCCTATTCCGAACACCTCGTTTTCGACAAAACGCCTTACAACTTTATCTGCGCCACCACCTACTCCGATCAGGCAAGGCTTGCCCTGCAGTGGATCAAGGACAACTGGAAGGACAAGAGCCGGGCGCCCAAGGTTGCGTTGATTTACAACGATACGGGATTCGGCCGGTCGCCCATTCAGGATGCCGAGGATTTTGCGAAGAAGATCGGCGTGGAAATTGTCGACAAGGAGATCGTCGGCTTGAGAGACCTGGACGCGACGACTCAGCTTCTCAATATGCAGAAGAAAAACCCGGATTTTGCTATCAATCAGCATACCCTCATGGCAACGGCCACGATCCTGAAGGATGCCAAGAAGCTCGGCCTGAAGAACCAGTTCATCGGCCTCAACTGGGCCTTCTCCGAAAAGCTGATTGAGATGGCCGGGGACGCGTCCGAGGGATTCATGGCGCCGATGCCGTTCGCTTTCTGGACGGAAACCAAGGTCAAAGGCGTCGAGTTCATGCACAAGGTACGCAAAGAGATCACCGGCAAGTCGGATGCGCAGCCGGTCAACTACACCCAGGGGTTCATCGGCGCCTATCTGCTTGTCGAGGCGCTCAAGAAGGCGGGCAACAACCTCACCGGCGAGAACATCAAGAAGGTATTGGAGACAAACAAATTCGACATGATGGGATTGTCTGCGGACATCGCCTACAAACCCGAATTGAGGAAACCGAACCTTTCGGCGAAGATGTATGTTATCAAAAAAGGCAAGATCGAACCGTTGACAAGCTTCTTGAAGTATTAGGCTGTCTTGATGGAGCAGGCCACCGGCCTGCTCCATTTTTTGACCTATTGGTGAGAGTCCTATGTTGAAGATCAACAACGTGGAAGTGATTTACGATGACGTGATCCTTGTGCTCAAAGGGATGTCCATGGAGGCCAAAGAGGGGGAGATCACCGTTCTCTTAGGCGCGAACGGCGCCGGGAAGACCACGACCTTGAAGGCCATATCCGGGCTGCTGAAGTCTGAAGAGGGCGAGGTTACGGACGGCTCCATAGAATTCATGGGACAGAAGATCAACAACCGGGATGCCGAAGATATCGTAAAAATGGGCATTTTCCAGGTTATGGAAGGACGAAGGATATTCAAGGACTTGACGGTGACGGAAAACCTGATGGCCGGCGCCTATACCCGCAAGGACAAGCAGAATATCAAAAGAGATATGGACATTGTTTTTGATTACTTCCCGAAACTGCAATCTCGGCGCACTCAAGTCGCGGGGTATATGAGCGGCGGCGAGCAACAGATGCTCTCCATCGGGAGGGCGCTGATGGCGCGCCCCAAGCTGATGCTGCTGGATGAACCCTCCCTCGGCCTTGCCCCCCTTCTGGTGAAGGAAATTTTCGAAATCGTCAAAAAAATAAACAGTGAAGAAAAAACCACGATTCTGCTTGTCGAGCAGAACGCCAATCTGGCGCTTTCCATCGGCCATTACGGATATGTCATGGAGATGGGCAAGGTCGTCCTGGACGGAGAGTGCTCGAAATTAAGGGAAAACGAAGACGTCAAGGAGTTCTATCTCGGGCTTTCCGCCGTGGGGGAGAAGAAGAGTTTTAAAGACGCGAAGCATTACAAGCGAAGGAAAAGATGGCTTTCATGAGGCGCATCGTTAAATGAACAACCCACAAGGTTTTGACGATTCAGGGATTCAGGAGCCGGTCCATGCCTAAACGTGTGCGGGAAGAGAGAAACAAAGGCTTTTACGACGCAAAAGCCGAGCGGATGGATAGGGCGGAACGCGCCGCCTACAAGGAAAAAGAGGCGCTGAGGATTTTCAGGTATGCGTATGAAAATGCGCCCGGGTACAGGAAGTTTCTTGATGAGAGGGGCGTCAACCCGGCAGATGTAAAAAATAACAGCGATTTCGCCAGGCTCCCCGTACTGAAAAAAAACAGGATGCCGGAACTTCACCAGAGCCATCCACCCTTCGGAGGCTTTCTTGCAGTGCCTTTGGAAAAGCTCAAAAGGATCTATGTGTCTCCCGGTCCCATATACGATCCCGAGGGCAGAAAAGAGGATTACTGGGGACTGCGGAAATGCTTGTACAACGTAGGCTTCAGGCCGGGAGACATCGTAATGAACACCTTTTCTTATCACCTGACGCCCGCAGGTATTTTCCTCGATGAGGCCTGCAACGGTATTGGATGCGTGACGGTGCCGACCGGCGTGGGAAATACCGAAATCCAGGTAAAAACCATGGCCGGACTAAAGATAAACGGCTACATCGGCATCCCATCTTTTCTCATGTCGCTGATTAAAAAAATGGAAGAGCTGGGGTATGACACCGCACAAGACCTTGCCATGGAGATCGCACTGGTTGCGGGAGAGATATTGTCCCCTTCCCTGAGGAAAGAACTTAACGACTACGGCATCATCGTGCGTCAGGGATACATCACCGCCGACCTGGGGGGGGTGGCTTATGAATGCCCGCAGGAAAGCGGCATGCACATTTCCGATGATCTGTACATCGAGATCTGCGACCCGACAACCGGAGAACGGCTGCCGGCCGGTAGTGTCGGCGAGGTGGTGGTCACCGATTTCAGCAATGACTGCTATCCTCTTGTCCGTTACGGCACCGGGGACCTTTCCGCTCTGGACGAGGACGGATGTGCATGCGGGAGAACCTCTTACAAACTCAAGGGCATTATGGGCCGGGCGGATGAAGTAACGAAGATAAAGGGGATGTTTGTCCATCCCCGTCAGATTGATGAAGCCGCTGCCGGATTTCCCGGGGAGGTGGAAAAGATCAGGGTCGTGGTGACACGGGAGGGCGTGACCGATATGATGACCGTGGAAATCCGACTCAAAAGGGGTGTGGAAGGAACAGAGGCCTTAAAGACTTCCATCGAGGAAAGGATACGGGAAGCAACGAAGCTCAGAGGAAGCGTGGTTTTTGTCCCGGAAATCCCCGAAGGGAGTAAGAAAATCGAGGATCGAAGAAAATGGCAATAACTAAGGTGTAAAATAGCTCTTCGTGCATCGAGTAAAAAAGTGATCAATGACGTCCTCTGAGAAACCATAATGACAAATTCAGCCTCATTTTGCAGCCGGACTTCGTTTCGGTTGCGAACGCTATTGAAATCATGATTTAGATAAGGTTTAGGTTTAATTGAAGGGGAGGAACGGGATGAAAGAGTTCTTTAATAAGCTTCCTGAACAGGCGGTAAGGGTCATTGTTGTCTTTCTGGTCTTGGCAGTGGGGTTGTTTGTGATCAGACAATTCATCATCCCGCCTGAAATGAAAGAGCCGGCTTTGCAGAAACTCTCTTCCATGGAGAGGGAGGCGGACAAGGAAGTGAAGTATGCAGGCGCGCAAGTGTGCGGGCAGTGTCATGAGAAGGAACATGACATTAAGAAAACCGGCTACCACCGGGATCTCTCCTGTGAGTCGTGCCACGGCGCGGCGCAAAAGCACGCGGATAACCCGACGGACGTGAAACCGACCTCGCCGAAAAAGCGCGATTACTGTGGTTACTGCCACACCTACAATTCATCGAGGCCGACCGGCTTCCCGCAGATCAATCCGGACACGCACAACCCGCGGAAGCCCTGCATCACCTGTCATAATCCGCATAACCCCAAACCGCCCCAAACCCCCCGTTCCTGCGCCGCCTGCCACGCCCAGATTGAAAGGACCAAGGCGGCCTCCTATCATGCCCTGCTGGGGTGCACCGTCTGCCACAACACTCCGGAAAAGCATAAGACTGCGCCGAGGACCATCAGACCGACGAAACCGGATACGCGGGAATTCTGCGGAAAGTGTCACGATAAAGCATCTCCCGGCAAGGGAGTGCCGGCGGTCGACATGAACGCTCATGGGGAAAAATATGTTTGCTGGCAGTGCCACTATCCACACATGTTAGGAGGGATCTAATGGATCGACGAGACTTCTTGAAAAATATCTGTTTGTTTATCTCATCCGGGGCCGTCGTTGGAGGACTTTCTCCGGACGCCTGGGCAAAATTGATTCACAAGGATTATGATCCCGCCAAACACTACTACGGCATGGGCATCGACATCGACAAGTGCATCGGCTGCGGCAGGTGCATGCAGGCCTGCAAGACGGAAAATGATGTCCCCGGCGTTCCCTATTTCTTCCGCACCTGGGTGGAGAGATATGTGATCAAGACCGACAAGAGCGTGACCGTCAAAACGATCAGCACGAACCTTGAGGAGCTGGCGGATAGTTTCGTGGAAAAGGATATGCTGCGCAGTTTCTTCGTCCCGAAGCTCTGCAATCAGTGCGATCACCCCCCCTGCGTTCAGGTTTGCCCGGTAGGGGCGACCTTCAAGACCGATGACGGCGTCATCCTGGTGGACGGCAAGCGCTGCATCGGCTGCCGGTACTGCATTCAGGCCTGTCCGTACGGGGCGCGCTACCTCCATCCGGAAACCAGGGTCGCGGACAAATGCACCTTCTGTTACCATCGCCTGGTACGGGGATTGCTCCCCGCCTGCGTGGAGGTCTGCCCGAAACAGGCCCGGGTCTTCGGCGATATGAAGAGCATCGCCAGCCCGCTGGGACGGTTTATCCGGATGAATAAGCTGCATGTGCTCAAACCCTCTTTGAATACGGACCCCAAAGTCTATTATGCAAATCTTGATGGCGAGGTGAACTGATATGGAAGCAGTCCAGAATTTCATGGAACTTTCCCAGCAGGTGGTCGGGTTCATATATCCGAACGAGATCGAGATCCACTGGTCGATCCTGATCGTGGTCTATCCTTACATCACGGGACTCGTCGCCGGGGCCTTCATCCTTGCCTCCCTCGTCAAGGTGTTTAACGTCAAAGAGCTGCAGCCCACCTACCGATTGGCCCTGCTGACGGCGCTGGCCTTTCTTTTGATCGCCCCACTGCCCCTGCAGCTCCATCTCGGCCGGCCGGAGCGCTCCTACGAGATGTTCATGACCCCCAATCTCACTTCGGCGATGGCCATGTTCGGCTTTGTTTATCTCTGGTATCTGATGTTGGTGCTCCTGCTGGAAATCTGGTTCGAATACCGGCGGGACATGATTGTCTGGTCCGGTGAAGCGACGGGGCTGAAAAAATGGACGCTCAAGGTCCTCTCCCTCTTTTCCACCGATATCAGCGAGAAGGCTGTCGCCTTTGACAAGAAGACGGTGAAAGTGATCACGGTGATCGGAATCCCCTCGGCCTTTCTGCTCCACGGTTACGTCGGCTTCATCTTCGGCTCCATCAAGGCCAACCCCTGGTGGAGCAGCGTCATGATGCCGGTCGTGTTTCTCTTTTCGGCCATCGTCTCGGGGATTGCCATCGTCATGCTGCTCTACATGATTATCATGCCCTTGCGGGGTGGGAAGATAGACATGAAATGTCTGGACAAGGTGGCCTCTTTCCTCTTTTACGCCGTCATCGTCGATTTCTCGATTGAAGTCCTTGACTTCATCCACCGCCTTTATGAAAGCGAAGAATCGATCAAGATCCTGTCCCAGCTGGTGTCTACCAAGCTTTTTATGAGCCTGGTCGTCCTTCAGATCTTGCTGGGTATGCTGTTGCCCTTGGGTATCATGGTGGTGATCAAGGTCTTCAAACTTCAGGAAGAATTGCGGAAGCTTCTCTATTTCGTCTGCGCCGTGCTGATCCAGATGGGAATCTTCAGCACCAGGTGGAACGTGGTGATCGGTGGGCAACTGTTTTCCAAGAGCTTCCGGGGGTTGACTACCTATAAGATGGAACTGATGGGGATAGAGGGTTTCCTCGTCGCCCTGGCGTTGCTGATTATCCCCTTTGTGGTCCTGTCGGTCCTGATCAAGCTACTGCCTCCTTGGAAGAAAGAGGAACTGGCGGGCCATTAAGTCCAATCATCCCGGGTCGCGACCCTGACCCTGTCCGGCCGCTGCACGAAACAGCCAGGCGTCGACTGACCCCGGGGTAAGGCGGAGACGACCCGATCAGGAGAAGGTTCGCTCGAACAATTCCACGATCGCTTTTCTGCCGTTTTCCTGGAGGTAACGCGTCCCCGTACCGGCGAAATGGAGGTGGGTGATGACCGGTTCGTCTCCCTTCTCCCTTTCAACCCAGTCCTCCTGATTCCAGCGGAACCAGGCGCTGCGCTTCTGATCGAACACGTACAGGGGCTTGTTGCATATCTTTGCGAACTCGGCGCCCCACCCCGTACCCCCCTTGACGGTCTTGTCCGGCAGTATCTCTCCGATCACATAGATCTCCTGCCCGTAGTTGATCTGATACCAGATGCTCTGCAGGATCTTCCGCATGGTTGGTCCTTCCGTATAGCGGCGGTTCATCAATTTCGAGACATAGGTCAGGCTTACGTCGCCGTTTTTCAGTTCTTCGTGATTCAGGACGCGCAGACCTCTCTTGCGAACGATATT
>PNOO01000105.1 GCA_013824905.1 Syntrophus sp. (in: bacteria)
GGGTCGAAAAATGTCCAGTAAGCGGAGGGATACCATCTCCAAAGCCCATCACAATTCCATACACTGGCCCCCGTCAAGATTGATCGCTTGTCCCGTAATGTAATGGGAGGCCTCAGAGGCGAGAAAGGCGACGAGCCCTCCTGCATCCTCCGGCATGCCGATCCGGCCGAGGGGGATCGTTTTGCACATCTCCTGCTCCCTGTCCGCGATCGTGCTCCCAAAGAACGAGGCCTCGAGGCCGAAGCGCCACTGCTCCAGGTCGGTCCGGATCTGTCCCGGGCAGATTGCGTTGACGCGGATGCCGCGGGAGGCGAGCTCCTTGGCCATCGTCTTGGTCAGCATGATCACTCCGGCTTTCGCCGCGGCATAGGCGCTGTTGAACAGAGGCGGCACCTTCCCTGCACGGGAGGCGGTGTTAACGATCGCTCCCGGCTCCCCCAGCATGAGCGGCAGGATGGCCCTGCTGACGCGGAAAACGGAAAAGAGGCACACATCCACCGTCCGGACCCAGGCCGCTTCGTCGTAAGAGAGGATATCGGCGGGGACTCCGAAAGAGGCGCCGGCGTTGTTCACCAAAACGTGGATATGACCGCACCGCTCCCGAAGGCTTTCCGCCATCCTGGTGACGGAGGCAGGATCGGTCACGTCCAGCTCTATGGCAATGGCCTTCACGCCGTAGCGTCCGGCGATCTCAGAAGCGATGGTCTCCATCTCCTCCTGCGTCCCCGTCCGGACGGGGCATGCTGTTCCCGGCGGCCGGCCGAGGTCGGAGATAACGACATGACAACCCAGAGAGGCCAGGCGTTCTGCAATAGCATATCCAATGCCGGTCTTCTTCCCCGAGCCGGTGATCAACGCCGTCTTTCCCTTCAGATCCTCATGCATGTTTCTGACCCCCTATTTACCCGCCAGGCAGGCCGCACCTATGGCGCCGTTGACCTGGGCGTGCAGCGAGACGACGACCGGCATGTCGATTGCTTTCTCCAGTGCGCGGACGACGCCGATATTCCGCGCCACCCCTCCGGTCATCATCACCGGCGCTGTAAGTCCAATCCGGCTTGCCATCGCCGAAACCCGTGAGGCGATCGCCGCATGGATTCCGGCGATGATGTTTTCCCGAGTTTCTCCTTTGGCGATAAGCGAAATGACCTCTGATTCTGCGAAAACCGTGCAGAGGCTGCTGATCTGCGCCGGCCGTTCCGCTTTGAGCGAGAGAGCGCCGAATTCGTCGAGATCTGCCTCAAGGGCGCGGGCCATCACCTCGAGAAAGCGGCCGGTCCCCGCGGCGCATTTATCGTTCATCGTGAAGTTCGTGACCCGCCCCTTTTCGTCCATGACGACGGCTTTACTGTCCTGTCCCCCGATGTCGATGAGCGACCGTATGGAAGGATCGAGGTAATGGGCGCCGGCGGCGTGGCACATGATTTCGGTCAAGGCCTTGTCGGCGATCGTCACACTCTTCCGGCCGTAGCCGGTGGCGACAATCCCGCCGATCACCGCGGCCGTCAGTCCCAACTCCCCCAGGAGCTCTTCGAAGACCCGGCGGCCCGCCGCCTCAGAATTGTAACCAGTGAAAATCACTCGCGTCCCTAGAAGCACACCGTCTTGCATGACGGCGGCCTTGGCGGTGATGGAGCCGATGTCGATGCCGGCCGTATGGCTCATATGACAGAGGCCCCCCCGTCGACCAGCAGCGTCTGGCCGGTGATGTAGTCCGCATGACCGGAGGCCAGCAGCAAAACGATGGGAACCAGATCGGCGATCTCGGCGATCCGGCCGGCCGGGACCGCCTGGATGATCTGGTCATGAATGGTGGGCGTCGACCAGAATGGTTTGCTGAAATCGGTCCGCACCACACCAGGGGCGATGGCGTTGACCTGGATGTTGAAAGGGGCGAGCTCGAAGGCCAGGACCTTCGTGAGCATCTCGAGACCGGCCTTGGCGATCCCGTATATTCCCATCCCCGGCGAGGCCTTCGTCCCGGCGAGTGAGGAGATGTTCACGATCTTCCCCCGCCTCTTTTCCCGCATGATCCGTGCCCCTTTCCTAGAGCAGAGGAAGGCGCCGGTCAGGTTTCCCTCGATGATCTTGTTCCAGACGGCAAGATCCGTATCGGTCACAGAGGACGTCAGCAGGTTCATCCCGACGTTGTTGATGAGGATATCGAGGCCTCCGAATCGGCGGACGGCCGTATCGAAGAGGTTCTCGACATCCCCCTCTCGGGCGACATGAGCCGGAATGGCCAGGAGCCGCTCGCCTCCGCCCAGCGTTTCCACGGCGGCCGCAAGATTCGCCTCCTTCCGGCCGCAGATGACGACCCGCGCGCCCGCGACGAGAAGATGACGGGCCAGCTCCAGACCGATCCCCCTGCTCCCTCCTGTCACGACGACGACTTTCTCTTCCAGATCATAGGATATCCCGCTCATCAGATCCTCCAGTAAAGAATATTTTAACCACTGCACTATAGTGCCAATCACACACCGGTGTCAATTAAGATGATGTTGCAAGAGCTCATTTTCCCCTTGACGGACGGGTGTCTTATCCATTAACCTCGGCGCACGGGAAAGATGATTCTCGGCAGGCCTGAAAGTTCCGCCGTTAACGACATCATGGCTGCCTTTCAGGTGAGAGAAAGGGTTTTGATGTTCAAAAAATATCGGTACGCCATATCCGGGCAAATCCAGACCTTTCTGTGCTGGATGATCCGGCTTTACTCCGGGACGTTCCGCATGACCGTCGAGAACGAGGAACCGTGGATGAGCCAGCTGCAGGGGGGTGGCAGGGTCCTTCTCTGCGTCTGGCATCAGCAGTTTTTTGCCGCTATCCGGTATTTCAAATCCTATGAATCTTTTCAGCCCTCCCTCATGATCAGCCAAAGCCAGGACGGGGACATCATCGCCCGGATCGCCCGGCAGCAGGGCTGGCACCCCGTGCGCGGCTCTTCCTCGCGGGACGGAGGAAAGGCCATGAAAGAGATCATCGAAAGATTAAGTCAGACGAGGCTGGCGGCCCATATCGTCGATGGGCCCAGAGGGCCGGCGGGAACCGTCAAAGCCGGCGCAATCAGCATCGCGCGCGCCACGGAGGCCGTCGTCGTCCCCTTTTACACCGTCGCCGACAGGGCCTGGTATTTCAAAAGCTGGGACCGGTTCATGCTGCCGAAGCCCTTTGCCCGCGTGACCCTCCGTTTCGGAGAGATGATACGCTTTCCGGCGGACCAGGAGGCGCGCCTTTTTGAAAGCCAGCGGGCAGAGCTGGAAAGAGTGATGCGTCCCGGCCTTATCGGCCCTTAGGCTGGAGTGGCGTCGGCTGGACCCACCGGTTCTTGTCCCCCTCATAGAACCACTTGTCCGGAAAACCGCGATGCCGGATGAAGTTTGGATTTTCTGACCAGCGGATCAGGTCCTCGTACGCCTGGTGGATCTTCCGGAACATCGCCGCGTCACCTCCGAGGTCAGGGTGGTGGATCTTGACCTGCCGTCGGTAAGCATTCCTGATGATCTGTTTAAGTTCAGAGGAATCGAGGCTGGACTTCTCCAGATTCAGGTAGACCAGTGAAGCCGGCGTGATGTTTGGGGTATGAAGAAGGGGCGGTTTGACGGACTGTGGCGGCACGTGGTTCAGGACAGCCAGATTCAGAAGGTGAAGCGAAGCGAAATACCGCTTCTTCGTCCGCCGCTGCTCTGCCCACCACGTCTCTCCCAGGATATCCGCCATCCGGCTGAAATCCTCGCCCGGCGATTTACCCGGCGTCCGGGGGTAGAAGAAGCTGCGGATTTCCTTCTGGCCGCAGGGCAGGACGTCCATGACGATCAGCAGATCGGAAAAGTAGAATGTGGCGTACCGCGTGTTCAGCGCCTGCAGGAGGCCGCAGCGCATATCCAGTTTCTGCCTGAGCTTCTGCCGGCAGTCGATGGAGCAGTAACGCCGCCGGCCGATATTCCCCATCGTCCCGCAGGAAAGGCACCTGTTCGGTTCCTTCCCGTTTGAGATCGGGACTATCATTGTACTCTTCTCTTCCTTCATCCTCTCATCCGTGCCGCGACTGTATCTTTAGTTCTTCCCGATCAGACGGCCAAATATGCTATCACAACTGACAGGAGAAACAAGATAAAGGATGAAGATAAAGGATGAAGCCGAAAGGAGGTGCTCAAGCCCGGGAGGACCGCTTTTTTTTACGGGCATCTCCTGGGCGTCGTCGATCCTGTGTTATGAGATCGATCCGGAAAGGGGAGATGCGGAAGGGGAGAAGCGACAGCAAGGCTGCGCCCCAGACCCCTTCCGCGATTCTCACCATGCTTTATAACACCTTAAACCCGATAAGCAGGGTGAAGATGCTCAGGACAACGCCGCTATAGATGAGCGTCACCGTCGTGTAGCCCATGATGTCCCTGGCCGACAGGCCCGCGAGGCCGAGGAGGGGCAGCGCCCAGAAGGGCTGGATCATGTTGGTCCACTGGTCCCCCCAGGCCACCATCATGGCCGACCGGACCGGATCGATCCCCATCATCTTGGCCGCCTCCATCGTGATCGGCCCCTGGGCGGCCCACTGTCCCCCGCCGGACGGGATGAACATGTTGATGACCCCGGCGGCCCAGAACTGGAACATATAGAAGGTCTCAGGCGAGGAGAGAGCGACGAACCAAGTGGCTATAACCTTCGCCAGACCCGTGCCGACCATGATCCCCTGGATTCCGCCGTACAGCGGGAACTGCAGGGCGATCCCCCCGGCCCCCTTGATGGCCGTGTTGACCGCCTTGACGTAGTTGACCGGTTTGCCGTGGAGAATCACGCCGCTGATGAAGAAGATGAAGATGACGATGTTGAGGTTCAGATCGAACCCTTTCGCGGAGAAGTGGTAGTAGAGGTAAATGAGGCCCATCAACCCGAAGATCATGTTGATGGCATAGCTGTGGTCGATCCTATCCGCCAGCGTGGGGTTTTGCGGTCTCTCCACGTGCGGACAGTCGCCGCACAGCTCCGAGAGTCTGTCCTCCGGGATCGTCTGTATCTCGTCCTCCTTCGGGTGGATCAGGGCCATGAGGATCGGGATGGTGACGAGGAGCAGCAAGGCCGGCAACACATTGAAGAGCTGAAAGATGCTCTGGGAGACGGGAACAACCGATCCGGTCATCTGCTCAATAAAGTTCACGGGAAGCTTCGCCGTGGCGATGGCCAGCGGGATGGAACCGGAGAGCCCCATGTGCCAGATCACGTATCCGCTGTAGGCGGAGGCGATCAGGAAGGCGAAGTCGGCCTGTCTGGTCTTTTTAGCGACCTGAAGGGCCAAGAGCCCCCCCACGATCAGTCCGAAGCCCCAATTGAGCAACGAGCAGACCCCCGTCACGAAGGCGACGATCATCCCGGCTTTGATTGGGGTGTTCCCGATTCCGGCAATCGAAACCAAAATGCGGTTGACGGCCGGAGTCAGTGCCAGACAGTGGCCCGTGACCAGGATCAGGATCATCTGGAACGCGAAGCCGACGATGCCGTAGATCCCTCCTCCCCAACTCGTGATCAGTTTGGCTAAATCGGCGCCAGTGAAAATCAGGGCCAGAATGGCGGAAAGGAATGTGAGCAGGATCGCGAAGAGATAGGCGTCGGGAAGGTAGTTTTTCATCAGGTGCGTAAAAAAAGAAGCCAAGCGTTTTAACATGGTGATCTCCTCCTTTTTTGAGTGGTATCCCCCTTTTTTAATCGACTGCAGGCGTGTCTCTTACGGTCGTCCCGCAGCCCCTCCGCTTTTGGTTCTCCTTCCACTAATGGGCGGTCCAGCCGCCGTCAATGTGCAGGATATGGCCCGTGACCATGTCCGAAGCGTCGGAAGCCAGGAAGATGAGCCCCCCGGTCAGGTCCTCGGGCTTGCAGAGTCTGCCCAGGAGAATGTTTCCCATCACGTAGTCCCGGAAGGATTTTTCCTCCAGCATGGGACGGGTCATGGGCGTCTCCACGAATGTGGGCGCGAGTGCGTTTACGCAGATATTGTGCTTGCCCCATTCCAGGGCGAGTACACGGGTGAGCTGATTGATGGCGCCTTTGCTGGAGCAGTAGGCCGACCGCTTGATCAGGCCGACGCTCCCGGACTGGGATGAGATGTTAATGATCTTTCCCTTCTTTTGCCGGATCATCACCTTGCCTACCGTCTGGGCGCAGAAGAAAACCCCCTTCACGTTGATGTTCATGATCCGGTCCCAGGCCTCTTCGGTCACCTCCTCGGCCCACTGGGGCACGTTCATCCCGGCGTTGTTGACCAGGATGTCGATGTGGCCGAAGCGTTCCACGGCCATCGCGGTCATCCGCTCGATCTCGGCGATTTGCCCGACATCCGTCGGCACGACCAGCACCTTCCTCCCCAAGGCTTCCACCTCGCCGCCCACCTGCTCCAGCTCCGAGAGGGTCCGGCTGCAGAGGACCAGGTCCGCCCCGTAACGGGCGAGATCCAAGGCCATGTACCGGCCCATCCCCCGTCCGGCGCCCGTGACGACGGCCACCTTGCCGGAGAGGTCAAACTCTGGGCAATGAATCCTGTCGCTGCTCATGAGCCCTCCTCAAATGGAATCGTTAAAGCCCCAATTTCCGGAGCTTTTCGGGTGTCGGCAGGCCCTCTTCGCTCCAACCCCGGACTTCGTAATAGTCGGCAAGCAGCCGTCCCATGGGCGGCAACTGGGTGGTGATCCCCTCGCCCCTGCGGTTGTGCGTCAAGAAACGCGGGGGAAGGAAATCGTCCTTGCGGCTGACGCCGAGGCGGGTGTTGAACAGCCGTTTGAGATTGAAGATCCGCTCTCCGATCGTCATCAGCTCTCCGATATCCGTTTCCCTTCCGGTGATCAGTTTGTACCAGTCGACAATGTTCGTAGCCGTCACGGCCTTCCCCACCTGGGTAAAACGACAGAGGATCAAGGTATCGTTCATGGTCTGATAGGTCTGCATCTTGGCGGTCATCTCGGCCGTGCCTTCCACCTGGCAAGAAGGGTGGGGCTTGTCGATGCCGAGTTCGGACATGAACAGGGCCAGCTCGTACGGATGGCTCCAGCTGGCATTGTGGCAGGCGCCTCGGGCCGCAGTGCCGTAAGACAAGGCCTGGCTCCAGAACCGCCGCGGGTCGTGGGCTGAAAATTCGAGCCCCTTGACGTGCATGGCGAATTCCACGGCGTTTCGTCCGAGGGCGCGGGCCATGCGCTGCACCCCTTCGCCCATGAGTTCCCCAATCCCCTGACGAAGGCCGATTTTTTTTGTCATTTCCACCAGGGCCTTGCCGCTGCCCCAGCGGAGCTCGATCCCGTCCGTATCCGCGGTCGTGATCAGCCCTTTTTCGAAGGCCTCCATCGCAAAGGCGATTACGGACCCCGTGGACATGGTATCAAGACCGTAGCGGTTGCACAGATCGTTGGCCTTGCAGATGGCGGCCAGATCATGGACCAGACATTCGCCGCCCATGGTGCCGATCGTTTCGTATTCGGGCCCCTCGCCGTCCACAGGCCCATAAGGCCCATCGTCGATCCGGATATGGCGGCCGCAGGCGATGGGGCACTGCAGGCAGGCGGTTCTTCCCTTCAGGATGGTGTCGTGCATGGTGACCCCGGAAATCTTGACCGCATCGGCCCAGCGGCTCCCCCGCCAGTTCTGGAGCGGGAAATTCCCCAATTTCTCGTAATTTTCCACACCGCCGGAAGTCCCGTATTTTCCGAAGGTCTCGGTCACCTTCCGGACATGGGGCAGGACGGTCTTCATCTGTTCCCTGAGGCCCTCCTCATCGGCCTGCATGACTTTCCGGGTTCCGAAGGTCACCATGGCCTTCAGGTTCTTTGACCCCATGACCGCACCCAGCCCGCACCGCGCCGCCTGCCGGACGATCGTCCCCACATGGGGAATGCCGGCGATCCGGGCCATACGCTCACCGGCAGGACCGATCACCGCGGCGCTCGCCTTATCCGTCGTCTGCCCCTTGAGCCACTGGGCCGACTCGATGGAATCCTTGCCCATGATGGGGGTCGCGTCTCGAATCTCCACGCCGCCTTCATGAATCCACAGATAAACCGGCGTGTCGGCCTTCCCCGTCACAACGATCCCGTCGTATCCGGATTTTTTGAAATGGACCGCCCAGGAGCCGCCGACGTTCGACTCGCCTAAGATGCCCGTGAGCGGCGAGAGTCCCATGACATGATGCCGGCTTGATGAAGGAACCCGGCTGTCGGTGAAGGGGCCGGTCATCGCCGCCAGGATATTCTCCGGTCCAAGAGGATCCGTATCGGGGGTTG
>PNOO01000106.1 GCA_013824905.1 Syntrophus sp. (in: bacteria)
GACGATCGTGGTTTCCCCGCTGATCTCCCTCATGAAGGACCAGGTGGACCAGTTGCGGGAATACGGCGTTCCGGCCCTTTTCCTGAACAGCACCCTGAGTATGGAAGAGTACCGGACGAACGTATCGAAGCTCAGGGAAAATCGCGTGAAACTCCTCTACCTGGCCCCGGAGGCCTTGCTGGCTCCGAGAACCCTTGCCCTGCTATCCGCCCTGAAGGTGGATTGCATCGCCATTGACGAAGCGCATTGCATCTCCGAGTGGGGTCACGATTTCCGCCCGGAATACCGGCAACTGGCGGCCGTCCGCGCCACTTTTCTCGATGCGCCCTGCGTGGCACTGACGGCCACGGCCACACCGCGTGTCCGGGAGGATATCCGGCAATCCCTGAATATCGACGATCAGAGCCAATACATCGGCTCTTTCAACCGACCGAATCTCTTTCTGGAAGTGGCTCCGAAGACCGAGCCCCTCGACCAGGTGCTATCATTGCTCAAGCAGTATCCCAACGAATCGGGAATCATTTACTGCGCCACCCGCCGGCAGACGGACGATCTTCACTCCGTCCTCCACCGGAAGGGCTATTCCGTCCGACCCTACCATGCGGGTCTGTCGGAAAAAGAGCGCACGGAGAACCAGGAGCGCTTCAGCCGCGACGATATCCGGATCATCGTGGCGACGATCGCCTTCGGTATGGGGATCAACAAGCCCAATGTCCGGTTCGTCGTCCATTACGATCTGCCCGGGAGTATCGACAACTACTACCAGGAGATCGGACGGGCGGGGCGGGATGGTCTGCCCGCCCATTGTCTCCTGCTGTTCGGCTATGGGGATCTTCAAAAGGTGCAGTTTTTTATCGGACAAAAAACGGAGCAGGAACAACGGACGGCCAATATCCTCCTCAGCCAGCTCCTGGGATTTGCCGAGACGGACCTCTGCCGCCGCGTCCCCCTGTTGAATTATTTCGGCGAAACCGACGTTCCGGACCGTTGTGGAATGTGCGACAATTGCCGGCCGGGTGAAGAGGAAAAGGAGCTCGTCGATCTCACCATCCCGGCGCAGATGTTCCTCTCCTGTGTCAAACGGGCCGGTGAAATCTTCGGCGCGGGTCATATCGTCGATGTCCTGCGGGGCTCAAATTCCCAGAAGGTCTTGAAATTCGGACACGAGGAACTCTCCACTTACGGAATCGGCACGGCCTATTCCGCAAAGCAATGGCGCCACTTATCTCGCCAATTTATTCAGAAGGGCCTGTTGCTTTATGACTATGAGCACGGATCGCTGAAACTGACCCCGAAGGCTTGGGGGATCCTGCGGGGGAAAGAGACCTTCCTCGGAAGAATGGAAGAGGCCAAAAAAGACCATGGCGCGGTTCTCAGGCAACGGGGGAGTGAAGCGGAAACCTTTGATTCAGGCCTTTTTGAAACCCTCCGGAAAAAACGGAAGGAACTCGCCGATCAGGCGAACCTTCCCCCCTATGCAATCTTCCACGATCGGACCTTGAGGGAAATGGCCCTCTATTATCCCCGGACCCGGGAAAGCTTGTTGGCGCTCTATGGGATCGGCAAGAGCAAGCTCGAAAAATACGCCGACGCCTTCCTGGATATCATCAGTGAGCATTGCCGGACCCACCGGATCCCGGAACGACAAAAACCGGCCCCAATAGCAGAGCCCGCGCCTACTCCCCCAGCCGACAGCGGCAAGCGCCGGTATCTTGTCATCGGCGAGAGCTTCAACCAGGGCCGCACCATCGAACAACTGGCGGTGGATTTCAACATCCGGCACGACACGGTACTCAGCCATCTCTATCAGTGCCTGCGGGAAAACCATCCCCTCCGACAGAACGATTTTCTGATGAACTCCCGCTTGACGGAGGATCAGCGGCAATCGGTATTATCATCCTTCGCCCGTCTGGGAACGGAACGGCTGCGCCCCGTTTTAGAGGACCTGAACGGGACGATCCCTTACGAGGAGCTGAAGCTCCTCCGCCTGCACCTGCTGTGTCGGGATCAGAACCGTCCCGAGAACCCAAATCCAGCGGGCGTATGATATCCAGAGTGAAAAGGTGGCCCATACGCTGCTGGAAGCACAGGGGACATGATGAGCAATGTTAAGGTATTTACCATCGGCTCTATTTTAAAATATTTTCGTCAGGGAACGATATTTCATTTGCTACCGGTTCATTTCCGTAAACGGGCTTTACCGAGACAAAGTGGGATACAGATCCGGGAAAAACCATCCCGCGGCATGAATCGGGAACCCCTGTCGAACGTCGCCTTTCGGCGTATCCGAAACGAGCAGCCCTTCCCCGATAAGTTGTCCCAGGAGACTTCTCCCGGTCCGTTCTTTCAGACCTGATGCTGCAATGACCGCTCCCCGGGCCGCTTTGCCCTTCACCAATACCTCCCGGAGCATCCGGGCCGATTCAGCCCTCAACCCCTTCTCTCCTGCCGGGCCGGGGATCATGCCGGAGCCCCGGAGTTCGACGTACCGCCTGATGCGTTCAATCAGTTCTTCCAACCGCAGCAAGCCCCCCATATATTTATTCCGCCTGGTCGAGACACACTTCCAGGAAGAAACGGCAAAACTGGACCAGCCCTTCATTGGACAGATCCCCCCTACCATCCAGATCGTTCCGGCGGGGCGCATCGGCCCGGGCAAGAGCGGACTTGTAGTCGACGTTCCTGCGGGCCAGCCCCCGGCTCATCGACCAGAGGCCGAAGCCGTGAATGGGAATCCGGTGGAAGTACGCCTCGGTGAAAAGGCATGCCACCCGACCGTTGCCGTCGAGAATCCGTTGCATCGCCGGATATTATCAGCTTGGCATGAGCATCGACGAGATCCTCGACAGCCTTCGTCACCTGACCCCGTCCCAGATCCATTCGGCGCTGGCCTATTATTTCGACCACCAGGATGAGGTCAATGCGGATCTGGAAGAGGCGGGCAATGTCGAATCCTGGAAGAGCCAGGTTCAAACGCATCCCACGCGGCAATAGCGTAACGGCAACCGCTGAAACTGAAATTGTTCCTGGATGAGGATATCCATACGGGCCTGTCCCACGGGGAGACGCTCCGGCGACTGCTGAAAAAGGTCGGCTTGGCCACTTATAAAGGTTTGGGAATGTGTTTTATGTTTCGTTCACCACCCAGTCCCGCCACTTGACATGAATAATGAGCATCATTACTCTATAAAAACGAGATGATCTTTGAATCATTACGGCTTAACTAAAGTTCTTTGGTAAATACACCGATAATAAAGCTGAAGACGAGATGCTGCGATGCACGTATTGAGTCTATTCTACTGGATGTTAACGGAAAGAGAATCACAGGGTCTTCGTGGTGATTGTCACCCTTATAGACCAGATCTTAAATGATGGACTCCAGTAACAGACAAGACGGCATAGGTGGCACTCGTTTTTTTATTTTTTTACCAACCAATCAACACCCCACACCGGATTTGGAAACGGATGGGGAAATATTCATAGATAAATCAATAAAATAGTAGTAAATATATCTATGTTATTAATAACCATGTCAGTCAAAGCACCATTTAACCCAGCCAAGTGATGTATGGTGGCATTGATAAACCCCGTGTCTCAAATAGAGAGCGGGGTTTTCATTTGTATATGGAATCGCAAAAAAAGGAACCTTTGAAAAGTTCATGTTGAACAATAGCTTCATAAGAAGATTTGACCCCTTTGGGTGGCTGGAGAACTGGATTCCCAGCCGCCATCTCCACCTCTTGATCCGGCTTGGCGTTATTGCCATCTCGATCGTCTTCCTGATCCACCGTGTTGCCCGATATCATGACTTTCTCGTTAAACCGCTGTGGGTAGTGGAAACCCTCATATTCTGCGCTATCCTGATAAGTTATGCCATCCGTACGGAACCCTTGGAGCGTTCAAGGGGAATTAGAGAAATCGTGATTCCCTTGTTTGGTGGAATTATGCCTTTTGCCCTGCTCCTTACTCCACCAAACCCTTGGATCGTCCACAACATCTACGGTCCCTATGTCGTGTTCTACTGGATGACTGCGGCCACTTCACTCACTCTTTGGGGGATATGGACTCTCCGTCGTTCTTTCAGCATAACAATAGAGGCCCGTGCCTTGGTGACGAATGGGCCTTACCGCTGGTTGAGGCACCCGATTTACCTAGGGGAGATACTAACAGCAGGCGGAGTGTTGGTATGGCGATTTTCCCCGCAGAATCTGGCAATCTTTATCATCTTCGTGCAAGTCCAGATCCTGAGAGCCAGATGGGAAGAAGATAAGCTCAAGAGGGTTTTTTCTAACTACCTTCAACCAGAGGGAGATCGGTTGAAAAAGCAACCTGACCAGAGGGAAAAAGCAGAAGAGAGCCGACGACGCCCATGGTGATTTTTCCCTGTCATTTTTTCCTTGACAGACAACGCGGACTTGTCCCATCCTCTCCCCACAAAACAGGAAGGTCTTATCAATCCTCTTGACACCATGGACCATTTTTCCTGAACGGTGAAATCACCGGGCGGGCGATCGGTGTCGGCAGGGGAGAAAGGTGAAGTGGAAAATGAACAAGATTCCCCATCGAAACATTCCATTCGGTTCAATTCAATTCAACCCTTTCTTACTCGCTGTCGTCCTTGTGACGACCCTGTTGTTCTCTTTCTCGAATCTTGAAGCGGACACTACAGATTCAACCGCGGGTTTCGAGTTCAGGACGGACCGTCCGTTCATGCAGAATATCCCGGCAGTATCGCTGAACGAAGCGGATCTGGCGCTTCTTTCCTCGGGAAAATCGGTCACTCGCCTGCTGGACTCACCCGGCGGCTTCAAGGCGTGTTACATGCGGATCTTCCTGCCCTTCGACCCCCCGACGATCTGGCATATCGTTACCGACATCCACCATTTTAGTATGGTCTCGCCACAGTACCCAAAGAACGGTTCGCTAACGGACAAAAGGCAGACGTTCATGCCCTATGTCTTTGATTCCTCTGCCTGCGAGAATAACAGGTATCTGTACCAGCTTATCGTCATGCCCCTGATTGCACCGCGCCAGTTTACGCTGAAGCGGTCCACAAACCAGATCGCCTTCCCGTGGGAAAGCAAATGGTCGCAGGAACCGGAAATGCGTTGCCAGGATAAACTCAATCCTCAGATGGAAAAGTATCGAACGGAAGCGATCATCACAGAGAGAAACGAGGGAAGCTGGCGACTGTCGCCTCTGTCGAGGGAGTTCATCAAAAGCAAAGCAGATCTTCTCAAGACAGATTGCATCTATTACGTGGACAGCAACCCCGGGGGCAACCTGTCCTCTCTCATGGCCATCATCAACAAAGTCACCGAAATCGCCCTGCCGGTCCTGGCGGAAAACCTGACCTTCCATGCAAAAAGGTGGGATGAACATATGCGGGAGTATCATACATCCCATCAGTATGAAGAATGGAAGGCTCAAGTCGGGGCCTACAGATCGGGAAGAGGGTACACACCCTAAACCAGGAGAGAGAAGTCGCGATCAAAACTCCCTTGATACGCACCCCCGCCCGGCGATTATTTTTTAATCAGGGATCGAACAGACTCCAAGGCAAGGGAGATTTCCTCCTCCGTGTTAAAATAACCGAAGCCAAAGCGGATCGTGCCCTGTGAGAAGGTCCCGATAGTCCGGTGGGCGGCAGGGGCACAGTGCAGTCCCGGCCGGCACATGATCCGGAATCGCTCATCGAACTCCAGAGCCGCCTCGGAAGGAGAAACATCGGTGATGTTAAAAGAGACCACCGCCGTCCGTCCCGCGGCATTGGGGGGCCCATAAATGGTGATACCTTGCAGAGAAGCAAGTCCCTGAAGGAATTTCTCCGTCAGCGACTTCTCTTTGCTGCGGATGGCTTCCATCCCTTCCGCGAGAACAAAACGAACCCCGGCGCCAAGACCGGCCAGCCCGATGGTGTTGGGAGTCCCCGACTCATATTTGTCGGGCATGAAATCCGGCTGCCTTTCAAACTCCGAACGGCTTCCCGTACCACCCATCACTAGAGGATTGATCTGCTTTTCCAATCCTTCCCGGATGTAAAGTCCCCCAGTCCCCTGGGGCCCGAAGAGGGATTTGTGACCCGAAAAGGCAAGGAGGTCGATAGACATCTCATCAACACGGATGGGCAACACCCCGGCCGTCTGGGCGGCGTCAACACAGAAGACGACCCCATGATCCCGGGTAATCCGTCCCAACTCAGCTAAGGGCTGGATCGTTCCTGTGACATTCGAGGCGTGGGACACGACGACGAGGCGGGTCTGAGACCGAATCGCGGTACGGACATCATCGGGGTTCAGCAGACCTGCGCCGGAGCAGGGAACCACGGAGAGCTGCACCCCCCGGGACTCCAAAAAGCGTAAGGGCCTCATGACGGAATTATGTTCCATGCTCGAAGTAATGACGTGGTCGCCTGTATGAAGGAATCCCGACAGGGAGATATTGAGCGCCTCCGTGGCATTTTTGGTAAAGACAATTCGGAGGGCGTCGCACCCGAAAAGCTCCGCCAGAGCCTCCCTGGCTTCCAGGATGATCCGTCCCGCATCGAGGGAGCGGTGATGCCCGGAGCGTCCGGGACTGCCGCCGATCATCCCGTTGTAACGGATCATCGCCTCGATCATCTCCGCAGGCTTGGGCCAGGAGGTGGCGGCGTTATCGAAATAGATGATCGGATCTCTTCCCGGATCTGGTTGCATCTTTTGGACTCCTGCTTATAGAAGAACGATCCCTTCCCACTTCACCCGCCCCTGCAGCGCGCTTTCCACAGCGTCCCGCCGGTCTGCCGTGACACGGAGGCAGACACCGCAGTCCGAACTGATATGGCGGGGCACGGGGATCAGCTTATGGACAATTCTCTGTTCCTTAAGAATCTTTTCCGCCTTCAGGGTATAGCTGACGGAGGCAAAGAGAAATACGATAAATCGTTGTGTTTCCATCAGGGGCGCAGCAGCCGGGAGGCGCCGGCCATCGTTTCGGAATCCACAGGCGTCTGGCCCGTCACCCCTTTCCGTGTCAGAGCGATCTCCAGGGTTCCTCCCCCCTTGTCTGCAACGGAGAAGTCACAGGCCGTTTTCTCGGCCAGTCGCCGGATATTTTCCACAGCAATGGCATTGTCCACAAGGAGGATCACTTCTTCGTTCTCCGTTATCGCTTTTTTTGCTAAAATAACGGGGTGGGGACATGAAAGTCCGCGAGCATCTACGTCTTAGCCATCTCTTCCTCCTTATGCAATGCTTTTTCTCATGGTTAATCCAATGAACAGGCATACCGTAAACCCGATTACCACGGCGGGGATCCCGTATGGGCCGACGCCTGTCGGCGAACTGGCCAGGCCGAAGTTATGGGCGATGCCGGCCCCGACGATCATGCCTATCACAAAGACAGCGGCGTCGCCGTCTCCCTCGCCGGCAAGAAAGAGCTGGCGGCCGGGACATCCGCCGGCAAGGCAGAATGCCAGGCCCGACAGCGCCATTCCCGCGAAGTTCCATATGTGCATCGTGTGGGCGAGGGGCTGACCCTCAAATCCCGGCTTGAACTGTCCTAAGATGAAGTTGACCACAAAGGCGGTAATGATGAGGGCAATGAATCCCGACAGGAGGTGCATCTGTCGGAAGAGGAGGAAGTCACGAATGGCGCCCGTTGTGCAGAAGCGGCTCCGCTGGGCCAAAAACCCGATCAGAAGACCCGCGACAAGAGACACTACAAGGGGCGCATGCATTGATCCCGGGCCCTTCACACTGTAAAAAAGGACCCCGCTTTTTGCCTCACCGGTAACCTGAGGGAAGACAAGCACGAGCAACAGCAGTCCCAACATGAAAAGGGGAAGCATCCATCCCGCCGTATGGTGTGTCGGCCGGGTCCGTCCGAGGTTGTATCCCCCTTTCAGGAAAAGGGCGCCGATCCAGATACCGAATATGAGGCCCAGCAGGCCGAGGATGGCGTTGCCGTCGCCGCCGGCAAGACGCAGCGCCGCCCGCCAGGGGCATCCGAGAAACACCAGCGCCCCGATCATGGCAAAAACACCGAGGACAAACCGGACGATCGGCGCGGAGCCCAAACGGGGACGATATTCCTTGAACAGGTACGCGGCCGCCAGCGACCCGAGGACGAAGCCGATGATTTCGGGACGGATGTACTGCG
>PNOO01000107.1 GCA_013824905.1 Syntrophus sp. (in: bacteria)
TTCCACCTGCCCGGACCCGGCCACCCGGCGGACGTCTTCTGCCGGAGGTTTGGCTTCGATCACACCGCGCGACGGGTTTTGAACCAGGAAAAGATTCTCCTTGGCTTCCGCGTCTCGTGACTTGCGGCGGAACTGATCCGCGGAGAACAGGCCGCCGTCAGGCAGGCCTGCGCCCCGGTTGGCCAGGTTGATGACGCAGCGAACCTTGGGGGAAAGACTCTTTCCGATATCCGAGAGTAGCTGTTCCAACGCCGGATAGAACGAAGTCTCGGCTACGTTAGACCTTGTACTCCGGACTTCACCCATGTTGGTCAAGTAACGCTCTATCAGGTTTTCGGGCATGATTTCCTATTCCATCCTGCTCATGATCGGTGATCTCTCATCCTGGCGAACGAGACGGCTCAACGACCGCCCGCTTGCGACCGGTCATTCCTGTATCCCATGATCTTGTGAAGCCTGCAGGAAGGATCCTGTGCGAGGACAACGAATCATTATTCAGCCATTTTGTCAATGATTTTAGGAAGGATTGTTCTTGCCAGCCGGGCTGCTTGGTGATATTTTTCTGTCATGAAATACCTTGGACATCTCTCTAAAAAAGATCCCCTCTACGGGTATCTGCGCTACGACATCCTCCCGCAGCTCGGTATCGACGGCGTCTCCCCCGACTTCCGGGTGTATGGGATTCAGGCATCCAACCACGTTTTCCTTTACGAAGAGATGAACACCCAGACGCGCATTATCGGAAAGTTTTTTTCCGGCATCACAGGCCGCTCGCCGGAGACTGCCTGCCATCACATGGAGCGGGAATTCAACAATCTTAATTATCTGCGCAGCATCGGCTTTACCGGCTATCCCCATTACATCACACGCCCTCTCGGCCGCAATGCCGGTCTCGGCTGTATTCTGGTTGAGGAATTCTGTTACGGTACGCCACTCGACACCTTTATCGTCAAGGCAATCCGGGAAGGTGAGAGAGAAGCCCTCTTTCAGAAACTCACCACCCTCGCCTATTTTCTCGCCACCCTGCACAACAGGACTGCTACCGGGGATCGGGTGGATGTGAACCGGGACTGCTCCTACTTCGACCGGGTCATGGATCAGTTGAAAAACTGGGGACACATCGGATGGGATGAGGCTGAGGATTTCCACCGGCTGAAGGAACAGTGGCGGGAAAAGGGGTTTATGTGGGAGGACAACCAGGTCCTCGTCCACGGCGACGCGACCCCCACCAATATCCTCTTCGGCGACGGCCCCTGGGTCATCGCCATCGACCTGGAGCGCATGAAACCGGCGGACCGGGTCTTCGACGTGGGGCGGGTAGCCGCCGAGATCAAGCATTTCTTCATGCAACACACCGGCGATAAATGGCTGGCGGAACCCTTTATCGGGCACTTCCTGTGGGAGTACGCCTGCCACTTCCCCGACCGGGACAGGGCCTTTCGGTCCATCACCCGACGCGTTCCGTTTCACATGGGGATGACCCTGCTGCGCATCGCGCGTAACACCTGGATTACCGATAATTACCGCCGACAGTTACTGGATGAGGCAAGGACAACATTGAGGTAGATAACCTATGGCAATAAAGGGAATCCTGTTTGATCTTTATGGGACATTGATCGATATCGAGACCGACGAGTCCATGGATGAGATATACCGCGGGATCGCCCATTATCTGACCTACCATGGGGTATACCTGCACCGGTGGGAGGTGCGGGATCGTTACTACCAGATTATGAAAAAACAAAAAGAACTGTGCGGTGAGGAATACCCGGAAATAGACGTTGAAGCCATCTGGAACGCCCTCCTCGATCAGGAAGGCGTAAAAGCAGACCATGAACGTCGGAAACTTGCCTTGATTCTTGCCCAGCTCTACCGGGGGATATCCCGGAATCGTCTCCAGCTTTACCCCGGCGTGAAGAAGGTGCTTGACGAGCTGCGCCCCGTCTACCGCATGGCCCTCGTTTCCGATGCCCAGCCCTGCTACGCCCTGCCGGAGATAAAGGCGGTGGGACTGGACGGCTACTTCGACCCCGTCATCATATCCACGAATTACGGATTCAGGAAGCCTGATAGGAGACTCATCGAGAAGGCTCTCGACATCATGAAGCTCATGTCGGCCGAAGTCATCTGCGTGGGTAACGACATGTACCGGGACATTTACGGGGCGAACCGGCTCGGCATCAAGACCATCTTCGTCGACTCCAACCAAGGCGACAAATACCATGAGAATGTAACCCCCGACTTCGTCGCTCACCGATTTGAGGATGTACTCAGGGGAGTGGAAGCACTGCAATGAACATTTCAGAATGACTTTGTCGCCGGGGCGATACAATTGGGGCGCCTTTTGCCGGTGCAAATAGAAGCATCCGGTTGGAGTTCGCCGTTGACGTCGTCAACTACATATTTTTGCACGGATTTTGTCAATAATTCTGACTGCAATGTAAGATTGTCGGGCATCTTCTCCCCGATGATGGTATGGTGGCGGCAAAGAAGTTCCCGAGTGCGGGCGCCCATGCGGCAAAACAGGCAATCAGCGGATTGCACCGTCGCCGCGCCGCCCAAAGAGACCGAATTCCCGATTCCCCACTGTGAGGCAACGAGATGCTTTTGGCCGACACCCTGCGAAAAGCGCACCAGCTCTTCCCCCGCAAGGAAGCGATCGTCTGCGGCGGCAGGCGGTGGACCTATGAGGAATTCCACGGACGCCTGAGCCGCTTCTCCCGGTATCTGAAGAACGCGGGCATCGAAAAGGGCGACCGGGTCGCCATCCTGCATCCCAACTGTCACTGTTTTCTGGAGGTTTATTACGCCATTGCGCTCCGAGGAGCGGCGGCGGTTCCCCTCAACTACCGGCTCTCCGCCGGGGAGCTTCTATTGATCATGAACGACGCCGGTGCAAGGGTGCTGATCGCCGATCCCCGTTTCCGGGAAACGGTCGACCGGATGCGCGCCGATCTTCCGGCCGTGGAGAAGATCGTCTGGACCGGTGATACAAAAGGCAAACCTCCGGACGGGGATCGGGACATAAGCTATGAAGACATCGTGGCGGGGATGCCGCCGGCTCAGATTCCTGAGATTGACATCGAGGAGGAGGAAATCGCCCAGATCTACTATACCAGCGGCACCACCGGCCGCCCCAAAGGGGTAATGCTGACACACAAAAACGTGATGGTCCACGCTTTAGGAACCATCGCGGAATTGCATCTCACCGACCGGGACGTCTGGCTTCATGCGGCGCCCCTGTTTCACCTGGCGGACGCCTGGGCAACCTGGGCCATCACGTGGGTCGGCGGCACCCATGTACTGGTGAGCGAGTTCGATCCACAGGCGGTCCTGACTACCATGGAAAAGGAAAAGGTCACACTGACGAATCTCATCCCCACCATGCTCAATATGCTGGTGAATTATTCCGGAGTGAAGGGTTTTAATTACAGCCACTTGCGGGTGTTGCTGAGCGGCGGCGCCCCCATCGCCCCGGAGGTGGTCCGCAGGATCGTGGAAACCTTCCAATGCGACTATATCCAGACTTACGGGATGACCGAGACCAGCCCCTACCTGACCCTTTCCCTTCTGAAGGAGCACCTGCTGCAGAGGTCTCCCGAGGAACAGCTGCACTTCAAATCCAAGACGGGCCGCGAGTTCATCGCCGTGGAACTGAGGGTCGTCACGGATAAAGGCCGGGAGATCAAAAGGGATGAAAAGGAAGTCGGGGAAATCATCGTCCGCGGCGATACCGTGACCCCCGGTTACTGGCAATTGCCGGAGGAGACGTCGCGGGCGATCAAGAACGGCTGGCTTTATACGGGCGACATGGCTGTCATGGATGAAGAGGGGTATGTGACGATCGTGGACCGGCGGAAGGATATGATCGTGACCGGCGGGGAGAATGTCTACTCCACTGAGGTGGAAAATACCCTTTACCTGCATCCGGCCGTACTGGAGTGCGCGGTCGTTGGTGTTCCCGATGAAAAATGGGGGGAGGCGGTTCAGGGGATCGTGGTTTTGAAACCCACCCGGAAAGCCACGGAAGAGGAACTGATCACCTTTTGCAAGGAGCGGATAGCAAGATATAAGGCACCGAAATCCATCGATTTTATCTCTTCATTGCCCAAGACCGGCTCGGGAAAGATTGAGAAGAAAAAACTTCGGGATCGGTACTGGCCGGCGGCAGAAAAAAAGATCCATTAGCTTCATCGCCAAAATTCGCGCCGTTAAGGATTGAGGCGGGAAATCATCGGCCGCCGCCCGTTTTTAGCCCGGAAACGTCCGGCAATGCGATCCCGCTATTGCGGCAGAAATTTGTTGACATACAAAACCATTCTTCGTAACGTACACCCATACAATATCCGTTTTTGTCTATCGTGCGGTTCAACGCGTTGAGCCGGGCCATAAATGGCGAAAGGCCATCCAAAAAGGAGGAAACAGATGAAACGAATGATCGGAAGCATGGCGGTACTGTTTTTTGCACTGATGGCGGGCATCGCTCCGGCGCAAGAGAAGATCAATATTTCGATCGGCACCGGCGGCACCGGCGGCGTGTACTATCCGATGGGGGGCGGCCTTGCCAACGTCCTATCCAAGTACGTACCGGGAATGCAGGCGACGGCCGAAGTGACCGGCGGCTCGGTAGCAAATCTGCAATTGTTAGGCACGGGCAAGTCGGAGGTTGGTTTCTCGATGGTGGACGCGGCCCTGGATGCTCTCCGGGGTGAAGATAAGTTCAAGAGCGGGAAAATCCCGATCCGCACCTTGATGGTCCTTTATCCGAATCGCATGCACGTGGTGTCGATCGAAAGCGCCGGGATCAAGAAGATGTCAGATCTCAAGGGAAAACGCGTATCGACGGGTTCGCCGGGCAGCGCCACCGAGGTCATGGCATTCCGTGTGATCGAAGCGGCCGGTCTGGACAAGGACAAGGACCTCAAGCGCGAAAGACTCGGCGTCGCCGAATCGGTCAATGCCGTCAAGGACGGAAAGATCGACGCCTTCTTCTGGGTCGGGGGAATTCCGACGGCCGCCGTCACCGACCTTGGCGCGACCCCCGGAGTCAAGATCCAGATGATCGACCATTCGGAGGTTGTGGACGCGATGAACAGGAAGTACGGGCCGCTGTATGTCCAGGACGCCATCCCGGCGAAAAGCTACCCGGGGCAGGACGCGCCCAACAAGGTCGCGACCGTGTGGAATATCCTCATCGTGCATGAAAAGATGTCCGACCAGGTCGCTTACAACATCGTCAAGACGATCTTCGACAAGAAGGCCGAGATGGTAAACGTCCACAAGGAAGCGCTGAACTTCGACTACAGGTACCAGACCAACGACCACTCGCCGATTCCATACCACCCCGGCGCAATCAAGTATTTCGCCGAGAAGGGGATCAAACTGAAGTAGAAATCGTCACCATCACCGTTTGAAACGTAGATCGTTGACCCCCGCCCGGCCCTCCTCCAGACGGAAGAGAGCCGGTGACGGGGTTTGTTGCATAAGGATGAGCCATGACAGAGAAGGACAAACCGGCGGCCGAAGAGGTCGTCATCAGTGAAGAGGCCCTGAAAAAGGCCGAGGAATTCATCGAAGAGGAAGAGGGGAAGACCCACAAGTTCGTCGGCGGGCTTGCGGCGGTCCTCACGGCCATCGCCGTGGTCATGTCTCTCTTTCACCTCTATGCGGCCTACTCGATCGTGTCGGCGCAGGTGCTGCGCCCGGTGCATGTCGGTTTTACGCTGTTCCTGGCGTTCCTGCTCTTCCCGATGCTCCCCCGTTTTCGCCACCGTATCATGTGGTGGGACGTTGTCGCCGCCCTCCTCGGTGTGGTGATCATCGCCTACGTGATCCACGGAGGAGACGAGTTCGGCGATCGCGCGACGGATCCGCTGCTGTGGGACCAGATTTTAGGCGTGGCGTTCATCGTACTGATCCTCGAAGCGGCGCGACGGACCTCGGGATGGATCATGCCTTTCGTCGTGGTGATATTCATCGTCTACGCGATGGTCGGGCCGCATCTGCCGGAGCCGTGGACGCACCGCGGTTATGACATCTCACGGCTCACCGGCCACATGTACATGACGCTCGAAGGCATCTTCGGCGTGGCTGTGGATGTCTCTTCCACGCTCATCATCCTGTTTACGATCTACGGCGCGTTTCTCCAGTTTTCAGGCGCCGGCAAGTTCTACATTGACTTTTCCTTCGCCGCGATGGGGGGCAAACACAGCAGCGCGGGCCGCACTGTCGTGCTGGCCTCGTTTCTGTTAGGCGGACCGTCGGGTTCCGGGGTCGCCACAACGGTGACCCTGGGTTCGGTCGCCTATCCGATGCTCGCCAAGGCGGGGTATGCCAAGGACCCGGCGGGCGGGCTGCTTGCCGCCGGCGGGCTCGGTGCGATCCTCTCGCCTCCGGTCCTCGGGGCCGCGGCTTTCCTGATCGCCGAATTCCTTAAGATCTCGTACCTCGACGTCATCCTGATGGCGACGATCCCGACGATCCTGTACTACTTCGGGATTTTTCTGATGGTCGAGATCGATACGCGCAAATTCGGTACGCATGGGGCGCCGGTGGAGAAGCAGCAGAAGCTCTGGGATCTCACCCGTAACTTCGGCTTCCATTTTCTGTCACTGGTTTCGATCATCTTTTTCATGCTGCTCGGCTATTCGCCGATCATGGCGGTTTTCTGGGCGACCGTGGTCGCGTTCGTGACGAGCTTTCTGCATCGGGATTGCGCGCTGATCTCCTACGACCTGTTTCGCGGCCGCGAGCCGGTCATCCGGGGCTTCTTCCAGTCGAAGCTCATCAAAGCCCTCGAAGGCGGCTCGGTCGGCATGATCAACGTCGCGGCCACCTGTGCCGCAGCGGGCATCATCGTCGGCGTCGTCACGCTCACGGGCCTCGGTCTCAAATTCAGCTCAATAGTGCTCAACTATGCCGATTCGGGGAGCCGTCTTCTGGCCGATATTTTCGGTGCGTTCGGCGCCGCAAATACCCCGGCCCTCCTGCACGACCTCAAACTCCTGCTCACCGCGATCTTCACCTCGGGCATCGTCTGGATCGTCGGTCTCGCCGTGCCGGTGACCGCAAGTTACATCATCTGCGCGGTGATCGCCGCGCCCGCGCTGATCCAGCTCGGCGTTCCCGATTTCGCGGCGCACATGTTCATCTTCTATTACGCGGTCCTTTCCGAAGTGTCGCCGCCGACCGCTCTCTCCCCGTTCGCCGCGGCCGCGATCACCGGCGGCGATCCTTACAAGACGACGCTCCAATCCTGGAAGTACACGATGCCGGCTTTCCTGGTGCCGTTCATGTTCGTTCTCGACCCCTCCGGACAGGGCCTGCTGCTGACCGGTTCGTTCAAGACCCTTGCCCAAGCCAACTGGGGCGAGATTGCGGTGGTAAGCATCACCGCAATGATCGGCATCGCCGCGCTTGCGGGCGGGATGCAAAACTGGCTGTTCAAGAAAACGACCCTGTTCGAACGATGTACGCTCATCCTGGCAGGCCTGCTTCTGGTCTATCCCAAGCCGCTTTTCGACTACATTGGAATCGCGCTGTTCGCCCTGGTGATCGCGATGCAGAAGCTGCGGAAAACCTGAAGCGTGAGCCGTCGGAAGCCGCCATTTCTCGTTTTTCGCTCCAGGTTGATGCACCGGGTAAGGGGCATTTCTCCGTATGATCCGTTGACAATCCGACCGGTCGGACTTAAAATATCAATGAAGATACGGTGAAGAAAAAGTCGGCGATTTGTCCTAACGGTAACCGGCGATGGTAGTTCCCCCCCTTTATAAACAAGGGGTTATTGTTTTCGGTACACCGATCAGAGAAACGTCAAGGAGTGCGCTATGTGGGAATACACAGACAAGGTCAGGGAGCATTTTCTCAATCCTAAAAATGTGGGGGAAGTGGAAAATCCGGACGGCGTTGCCGAGGTCGGTTCCATCGCCTGCGGGGACGCCTTGAAGCTTTCCTTCAAGCTCGACGAGAGCAAACGGATCAAGGAGGCGAAGTTCAAGACCTTTGGCTGCGCCAGCGCCATCGCCTCTTCGTCGGCCCTCACCGAGATGATCAAGGGGATGACGCTGGAGGAGGCCGC
>PNOO01000108.1 GCA_013824905.1 Syntrophus sp. (in: bacteria)
TTCGACGCCGGGTTTCGTAAAGCGCTCCCGGATTGTCTGCTCGGGGAGGCGGGCGAACTCCAGGGCGGTCCGGATGCCCATTTTCCCTAAGTAGTTCGTCGTGGCGTGACCGATTCCCCAGACCTTCCCGACGGGCAGATCCGCTAAATAGGAGGCGATGGCCCGCCCAGGGATGAGGGTAAAGCCCGCAGGCTTCCGGTGCTTGGAGGCGACCTTGGCGAGGACCTTGGTGATGCTCAGCCCCACGGAGACGGTGATCTTCAGATCCCGGGCGATCTCCGCCTGGATCCCGAGAGCGATGGTTTCGTAGGAGGCCTGAAGCGCCCGCCTCATCCCGGTAAGATCGGCAAAGGCCTCGTCGATGGAGTACTCCTCGACCTGGGGGGTGAAGCGGCGCATGATGTTGAACATCCGGCGGGAGAAGAGGCTGTAAGTCTCGTAATCGGAGGGGAGGACGATAAGCGAGGGAACGATCCGCTTCGCCTCGCGCAGGGGGACGCCCCGCTGGATCCCCAGGGCTTTGGCGGCGTAGCTCGCGCAGGCGACGATTCCCCGCTCGCCCCCCGTGATGATCGGCTTTCCCTTAAGTTCCGGGTGGATGGCCTCCTCGCAGGAGGTGAAGAAGGCGTCCCCGTCGACATGGAGAATCGCCCGCGGCCAGCTGTGGAGGCTGAAAATCGTGTCGTTCATGTCCCTGCTCGGCTCCCTCAATATCTATAATACGGGCGCATTGAAATCGATTCCCGAAAGCGTCCGTACAAAAACCGCTTGCCTTTTTTCGGTTTCAGATATAATAGAACAATCGTTCTACTGTCAAGGGATTTTTCCAACCCCTGTCCGGTTTCATGGAAATTAGGCAAGTCGTCATTGACAGGACAGGGTGAAAAGGTTAATTTACTTTGTTATGCGGGGTTTCCCGCCCGGATTCGTTGAGAAGAGGTGTCTCCTGAACGAAAAATTCATCACGCTCGCAGCTACGGGCTTCGGCAGCGGTTACGCGCCTCTGGCGCCGGGGACGGCAGGAACGCTGGTCGGCATTCCTTTGTATCTGGCCTTTTCGGTCATGCCTTGGCCGCTCTGGCTGATCACGATCATCGCCTTCACCTGTCTTGCGTGGTATGTTTCGGAGGAGGCGGAGAAACTGTTCGGTCAGAAGGATGCTCGGCGCATTGTCATCGATGAAATCGCGGGGCTTCAGTGGAGCCTCTTTCTGATCGCTCCGACGGTACTCCACGCTACCCTCGGATTTTTTCTGTTCCGCCTCTTCGATGTCGTGAAGCCCTTTCCGGCGCGGCTCTTTCAGGACCGGCTTCCGGGGGGGTTGGGGGTCGTGGCGGACGATCTGGCGGCAGGCGTTTATGTCAATGCGGTTCTGCAGCTTTTGATCCGCCTGGGCGGGATTTGATCTCGCAGCACAAGAATTTTCCCTGCGGCGGTTTGCCGGGGCATGGAGATAAATGGTGAAAATCGGCATATTGACGATAGGAAATGAGTTGACGACCGGTCGGATTCAGGATGCCAATTCCGCGCTGATCGCCCGCGCCATGCAGGAGCAGGGCTGGGCGGTTGCGGCGATGTTGTCCGTAGGCGATGACGACGGAGACATCCATAACGCGCTCGATTTCCTGCTGGGGCGCACCGAGGCGGTGATCGCAACCGGCGGCCTGGGCCCCACGGCGGACGACATCACGACGGCGGCCATCGCCAAAGCCTTCGGCCTGTCCCTTCGCATGGATGACTCTGTTTTGGCGCATGTCCGGGACCTGTTCGCGAAACGCCGGCTCCTGTGGACGGATAATAACGCCAAACAGGCCCTCTTTCCGGAGGGGGCGGAGATCATCGCGAATCCCACGGGAACGGCGGCCGGTTTTGCCGTGCGACGGGAAGGAAAAATTGTTGCGGTCATCCCGGGCGTTCCCGCCGAGGCCCGGAGGATGCTCCCTGAGGGGGTGATTCCGCTGTTCCGCAAGGAATTTCCGGAGACGGCGCTCCACATAGAGACATCCACCTTCAAACTCTTTGGGCTCCCCGAGGCCGCGGTGGACGCAGCGATGGCCGATGCCGGTCTCGCGAGCCTCGGCATCGGTGTGGGTTTCTACCCGAACTTTCCGGAAAATCACCTCGTCCTCACGGCGCGGACCGCAACTCCGGAGGAGGCAAGTGAAAAGCTCCTGGCGGCGGGGGCGAGGGTGGAGGAGAGGCTCGGGAAGCATATCTTTGCGCATGGTCAGGAGACGCTCGAAGCGATCGTCGCCCGGATGCTCAGCGAAAAAAGGCTGTCTATCGCCGTAGCCGAGTCTTGCACGGGCGGCCTCATCACCGATCGTCTTACGGACATCCCCGGGAGCTCGGCGTTCCTCGAACGGGGCGTCGTGACTTACAGTAACGAAGCCAAGATCGCACTGTTGGGGGTTCCGGAAGCGGTGATCGCGACACACGGCGCGGTGAGCGCCGAGACGGCGCGCCTCATGGCGGAGGGTGTGCGGCGGCTCGCCGGGACCGGCCTGGGTCTTGCCGTGACGGGGATCGCGGGTCCTTCCGGCGGGACGGAGGCAAAGCCGGTGGGGACCGTCTATGTCGCCCTTGCCGACGGTGAGAAGACCCTCTGCCGCCATTATGCCTTGCGCTGGGACCGGAGGCGGAACAAGATCGCGGCCGCGCAGACCGCTCTCCTGATGCTCTTGCGCTATCTTGCGGGGGATGTGGGCGATGATGGATGAAAAAAAGATCCGGTCTTTTCTGGCGCTCGATCCGCCGGAAGAGGTCCTCAGGGAGATCGGGGCGGTCCAGAACCGCCTGCGGAAGCTCATCGAGGGGGATATCCGCTGGGTCCGTCCGGAGGGGATCCACCTGACGCTCAAATTCTTCGGCGATGTCTCAGGCGATGATGTCGCGAATATCGCGACCGTTGTGGAGAAGGCCGCGGAGGGGGAAAGGCCGTTTTCCCTTGCGATCGGCGGTGCGGGTGTCTTCCCCGATCCGCACCGGCCCCGTGTCCTCTGGCTCGGGATGAACGGCGATGTGGAACGGCTTCTGGTCTTTCAAAAGGGGTTGGAGCAGACGCTCCAGCAGATCGGTTTTCCCCACGAGGAGCGGCCCTTCCGGCCGCATCTCACCCTGGGACGGATCAAGACTTCGAGAGGGCTGATCGGACTTGTCCGTGCGCTGGAAAAAGGGGAAGAATATACGGCGGGACGGTTTATCGCTTCCGGGCTGAGCCTGATGCAAAGCGAGCTGACACCCAGGGGCGCTGTTTACACAAAACTAAAATGGTTCCCCTTTTCGGGGTAATAACGATGCTCTCGTAAAAAGCCCGTAAAACCTTAAATCTGGGGCAGAGCAACGCAGCATATGGGTTTTTTTACGAGGACGCCAAGAACGGGAGGAAAGGGCGAAAGGCT
The DNA here is from genome assembly GCA_013824905.1 of Syntrophus sp. (in: bacteria). Taxonomy (GTDB): domain Bacteria; phylum Desulfobacterota; class Syntrophia; order Syntrophales; family UBA5619; genus JAKAFS01. The sequence continues at coordinate 3,402 of PNOO01000108.1, forward strand.
TTCAATGGGATCAACGCAGACAAAACCACGGACGAAGGCAAGGGAGGCGGCTATGGGAACGGATATGACAGAGAGAGAAAAGGCGGTCGATCTGGCAATCACCCAGATCGAGCGGCAGTTTGGAAAAGGGGCGATCATGCGGCTGGGCGGCGGGGAGGTCATCTCCGATATTCCGGCGATCTCGACCGGATCGATCAGTCTGGACATGGCGCTCGGAACGGGCGGGGTCCCCCGGGGGCGGATCATCGAGATCTTCGGCCCCGAATCGGGGGGAAAAACGACACTGGCCCTCCACATTGTGGCCGAGGCGCAGAAGCAAAACGGACTGGCCGCTTTCATTGATGCGGAGCACGCCCTCGACGTCACCTATGCGCGGAAGATCGGTGTCAATACCGACGATCTGCTCATTTCCCAGCCCGATACGGGGGAGCAGGCGCTTGAGATTGCTGAGACCCTTGTCCGGAGCGGGGCGCTGGACGTCCTCGTGGTCGATTCCGTGGCAGCCCTTGTTCCGAAGGCGGAGATAGAAGGGGAGATGGGGGACGCCCAGATGGGGCTCCAGGCGCGCCTGATGTCCCAGGCCTTGAGGAAACTGACGGGGAGCATCAGCAAGTCCAAAACGACCGTGATCTTCATCAACCAGCTCAGGATGAAGATCGGCGTCTTCTTCGGGAATCCCGAGACGACCACCGGCGGAAACGCGCTCAAGTTTTACTCTACGATGCGCCTCGACATCCGGAAAGTGAATGCCATCAAGATGGGCCAGGATGTGATCGGCTTTAGGACCAAGGTGAAGGTGGTCAAGAACAAGGTCGCGCCCCCCTTCCGTGAGACGGAATTCGACATCATCTTCGGAGAGGGGATCTCGAAGGAGGGGGATGTCCTGGATCTTGCGGCCGACAAGGGGATTATTGAAAAAAGCGGCGCGTGGTACTCCTACAAAGGGGAGCGCCTCGGCCAGGGTCGCGACAATACGAGGATCTTTCTCAAGGAAAATCCCGAGACCCTGATGCAGGTCGAAACCGAGGTCCGCGAGAAGCTCGGCGTGAAACCGAGGGCGCCCGTCGTAAAGGAAGATTCGAAATAGATGGACGACGATCCTCTATGGAGGAAGGCTGAGAAGAAGGCCTACCGCCTCCTCGCGCTCCGCGCGCACAGCGAAAAGGAATTGCAGACAAAACTCCGGGGAGGCGGTTTTGCCGCGCCGGTGGTGGAAGGAATTATTGAGAAGTGCCGGGGGCTCGGCTATCTGAACGACGGGAGTTTCGCCCGGCAGAGGGCGCGTGAACTGGCCGTCAACCGTCTGGCGGGAGACCGGTGGATCGCCGTCGATCTCCGCGAACGGGGGATTCCCGAGGAACTCTACCGGCCGGCGATCGCGGAGGTCCGCAAAGGGCTCAGCGAGGGGGAGGCGATCGACCGTTTCCTCAGGAAGTATTCAAACGGGGTCGAGATTGCCGGGATGGACGACCGGGAAAAGGCAAGGTTGGCAAGACGATTGATGGGGAAGGGATTCCCCGCAGGACTTATTTTCAGAAAGTTACATAGAACGGAGGAGGAAGGGGTGCATGACGATGACGGGGAGTGAGATCAGGGAGAGTTTCTTGAAGTATTTTGAGGGGAAAGGTCATACACGGGTTGCGAGTTCCTCCCTGGTTCCGAAGGACGATCCGACACTCCTTTTCACCAATTCAGGGATGGTCCAGTTCAAGAACTGCTTTCTCGGTCTGGAGGACCGGGGGTACCGGCGCGCGACAACCTCCCAGAAGAGCGTCCGGGCGGGGGGAAAACACAACGATCTGGAAAACGTCGGGGTGACGGCGCGCCACCATACTTTCTTTGAGATGCTGGGAAATTTTTCCTTCGGGGATTACTTCAAAAAAGAGGCCATCGCCTGGTCGTGGGAGTATCTCATCGACGTCATGGGACTGCCGAAAGACAAACTCTGGATTACGATCTACAAGGACGATGACGAAGCCTTCCGGATCTGGCACGAGGAAATGGGTGTGCCGTCGGAACGAATCGTCCGCATGGGGGAGAAGAGCAACTTCTGGATGATGGGGGAGACGGGCCCTTGCGGTCCCTGTTCAGAGATCCTCTACGACCAGGGGGAGGGGACGGGTTGCGGACAGCCGACCTGCAACGCGGAGTGCGAATGCGACCGGCATCTCGAGATCTGGAATCTCGTCTTCACCCAGTTCGACCGGGACGCCTCCGGGAAGATGACCCCCCTGCCGAAACCGAACATCGATACGGGAATGGGGCTGGAGCGGCTGGCGGCCGTGGCCCAGGGGATGACGAGCAACTACGACTCCGACCTCTTCGCCGGGATCATCCGTCGTATTGAAAAGGTCAGCGGCCGGACCTACAGGAAGAATGAAGAGGACGACATTTCCATCCGCGTCATTGCCGATCACAGCCGCTCCGTCACCTTCCTCATCGGCGACGGGGTCCTTCCTTCCAACGAGGGGCGCGGGTATGTCCTTAGGAGGATCCTCCGCCGGGCGGCGCGTCATGGGAAGCTCCTCGGCCTGGACCGGCCCTTCCTCCACGAGGTCGCCCAGGTGGTCATCGACCAGATGAAGGGGGCCTATCCGGAGCTCGCCGAGAGGGCCGCTTATATCCGCAAGGTGGTGGAGAGCGAGGAGGAACGCTTCATCGAGACCCTCGATGCCGGTCTGAAGATCCTCCAGGAAGCGGTTGCCAACCTCAAGAAGGACGGCCGGAAAACGATTCCCGGCGACGCCGTCTTCAAGCTCTACGATACCTTCGGTTTCCCCACGGACCTGACGGCCGACATCGTCAGGAAGGACGGCTTCTCGCTCGATATGGAGGGTTTCGACAGGGCGATGGAGGCCCAGCGGGAAAAAGCGAGGGAATCCTGGAAGGGGAGCGGCCAGGAGGCAATCTCCGAGGTCTACCACCGCCTTTCCGTCGAAGGGATCGCGACGGAGTTTGCCGGATACGGATACGACGGCAAGCCGGTCATGTCCCAGGTGACGGTCCTTTTGAAAGAAGGACAGGCGGTGGAAGAGATCGGCGAGGGCGACGAAGCGGAGGTGATCGTCGCACAGACGCCATTCTACGGAGAGACCGGCGGCCAGGTCGGAGATATCGGTTTGATCACGTGCGGAGAAGGCGTCGTCTTTAACGTGACGGATACGATCCGGCCCCTGGAGCATCTCATTTCGCATGTGGGCACACTCCAAAGCGGCAAGCTCAGGAAAGGCGATGTCGTCTCGCTGCAGGTGTTCGACGATACCCGCCGGGCGACGGAGGCCAACCACTCCGGGACCCACCTCCTCCAGGCCGCCCTGAAGACGGTCCTCGGGGAACACATCAAACAGTCCGGCTCCCTGGTGAATGCCGAACGGCTCCGGTTCGACTTTACCCACTTTTCCCGGATCGACGACGAGGAGCTGGCGCGGATCGAGAACGAAGCAAACCGCATGATCCGGGCGAATTGCCCCGTCGAGACCCAGATCCTTCCGCTCGCGGAGGCGGTGAAAACGGGGGCGACGGCGGTCTTCGACGAGAAGTACGGGGCGACGGTCCGCGTGGTCGGGATGGGTGATATGAGCCGGGAACTCTGCGGGGGAACTCACGTCAGAAGGACCGGGGATATCGGTTTTCTGAAGATCGTCCATGAATCGTCCATCGCGGCCGGAGTCCGCCGGATCGAAGCGGTGACGGGGAGCGGAGCGGTTCTCCATGTCCGGCGGCTGGAGGATGAGCTACGGAAAACCGCCTCTCTATTTAAGACCAGTCTTTTGGGAACTTCTGGAACTTCCGGAACAGCGGGAACTTCTGGAACTTCTGGAATGGCGGAAAAACTCCTCCGGCGGGAACGGGAGCTGGAGAAGGAGATCGAGGGTCTCAAAGGAAAGCTGGCGGCAAGGGATTCCGGCGATCTGCTGGGCCGTGTCCGTCAGATCAATGGCGTTGCCGTTCTTGCGACCGTGGTGGAAGCCTCCGATGTGAAGACGCTCCGGGATTTCGGCGACAAGCTTCGGGACCGCCTCCGTTCCGGGATCATCCTTCTCGGGAGCCGGGCGGACGGCAAGGCAATGCTCCTGTGTCTGGTCACTAAGGACCTCACGAAGAAGTATCATGCGGGAAAGATCATCCAGGCGATCGCCCCGCTCGTCGGCGGGAGCGGCGGCGGCCGTCCCGACATGGCTCAGGCCGGAGGCCAGAAACCGGAGAATCTCGAACAGGCCCTCGAAAAGCTGACGGATCTCCTCTGAGAGAAATGGAATCGAATACATGCCTCCAGAGCAGAACCATTGACAAAATTCGTGAAAGGTGATTCATTCACCCTCACAGAGCGATGCAGGTTCCATCCAAAGGCTTCCCAGAATGATGGGGCATGGAAATGGCCGTATCCGGAGCGCCGTTCAAAACCGATATCCCACAGCGAACCATCATTCGTAATTTACACTCACGTACTCAACAAGGGTGGGCATGGTGTGCGAAGCCCAATTGATGGATTATGAGTGTTCTTATACAGTCTGTATATAACGAGTGGAAATGGATGTAACCGGGGGGATATCCAAACTGTATATATATTGTACGGTCGCGATGCGCGCGACCGTACGGCGAGTTGCGCTTTCGCACTCGCCCGATTAGTCCGACCGCGCGCTGATTCGCGCGGCCGAAC
>PNOO01000109.1 GCA_013824905.1 Syntrophus sp. (in: bacteria)
ACCTTCACGGGCGGAGGCGCACCTGCTCACCCCTCCCCTTCTTCGCCGCCGTGGATCGTCGGCGGAACGAAAAGGGATTTCATCAGCGCCTCGTCCGTGTGGCAGCGGACGCAGCCGCCACCCGTTTCAGCAACGGCAACGGCTGCGCCGTAGGCGAACAGGACAAGCGCAACCGAATACAGAGCCATTTTCTTCATGCCGACCTCCATGTTTTTCCTCATTTAAAATCTTCCTGCACTGAATGCCTGTAATCTCCTAGCACGGTCGCTCTGGGTGTTGATAGGCCGCACAATTGGAATACAACTGTTCCGAACACCCCAGCAAATCCCAGCAGGGTGTCTTCCCGCTCCAAAAATCTGCCATCTTTCCCTCAGGCCTGCTTAATTTCCGGGTAACGGCTCACCCCCTCATTCATAGACAAATACCACCGCCGCCATGGCTGTCGTGTACCTAAGGGGGAACAAAGCTCATTGAACGCCAGCCTCCTTGCTTGTCATTGATCGCAGACATTGGCTCCGGTCGTCAGCTTGCCGCTGAGGTACTCGGCCACCACCTTTGCGGGGACCTCCGACGAGGCGCCGGTGACCACGTGAATGCCCTTGCCGAGGAACAGTTCCTGTCGGTGATCCTAACGGACACGTTCATCCCGTGTCACGGCGAAACGCCCCATCCGAAAAACGGTAAGCGGATCCCATAGGCCGAAACCAGTTCAGCCCCTCCCTCAGCAAAGGCAGTGCCATTCCTTGAACACGGGAGAAATAATAGAAAGAAAGCGGAAATTGACCATATATTCAATCTTTTGGGAATACAAGGCGGGATGGCCGCTGCTTGCCCCGCCTATAAAATAGATCATATACGAGGCCGGTCACTGTATGAAAAGAGACATTGCACGGGCGTCAATTATGGTAACATATTAAATTAATGAAGAAATATGATATATGTCTGTATTCAGGCATGCTGTCTGAAAATAAGCAACAGATGAGGGGAGGAGCCTCATCATTGGGTATGATGAAGTTCACGAAGGGGGTGATGTGTAAATTCTCTCCTACCGCGCCACTATCCCGTATTTCTCCATTCGGTATAGGAGGGCCGAACGGGTGATTCCAAGGATTCTGGCCGCCTGGACTTTATTGCCCTGCTTTATCCTTAAGGCCTCTCGAATGTAATATTTTTCTACTTCGTCCAGGCTGATTCCTTGCGGAGAAAGGGCCGGCCGGTCCCCCCCCCACTCCAGATCGCCCACCTTCTGATTTAGAGAGGCAAGATGCGTTCCCCGTATCGTCTCCCCTTTTTCCAGCAGGACGATCCTTTCCGCCATATTTCTGATCTCCCGGATATTCCCCGGCCAAGGATAAGCGAGCAGTTGTTCTTCCGCTTCCGGGGCAATCCTTACAAATCCTTTACGGAACTGCTCATTAAATCTTTCGACAAAAAAACGAAATAGCGGCAGAATGTCCTCTTTGCGGTCCCGCAAGGAAGGTATGCATACCTTAACCACATTGAGTCTGAAGTAAAGGTCGGCCCGGAAAGTTCCCTTCGTCACCTCCGCTTCCAGATCCTTGTTTGTGGCGGCAACGATCCTTACGTCGGCCCTCTTTTTTTCCACACCGCCGACTTTAAAGTATTCCTTTTCTTCCAGAACCCGCAAAACCTTCACCTGGGCCGCAGGTGGAAGCTCCAGGACCTCATCAAGAAAAAGGGTACCGCCTTGGGCGGCCTCTACCTTGCCGACCTTTCCCTTTTCAGAGGCGCCTGTAAAGGCGCCCTTTTCATACCCGAAAAGTTCGCTTTCAAAAAGATCCTTCGGAATGGCGCCGCAGTTGAGGGGGATGAAGGGAAAGGCGGAACGGGGACTCAAATAATGGATATATTCGGCAAAGAGCTCCTTACCTGTTCCCGTTTCTCCTTCAAGGAGAACGGTGGTATCCGTCCCCTTGGCAACCTTCCCGGCGAGGTCAAGGGCATCCTTTATTTTCCGGCTGACGGCGATGATCGCACCGGAACGGAACTTTTCCCGATATTGCGCCCGGAGCCATTCCACCTCCCTTTTCATGCGGATACGTTCGAGACCCTTTTGCACCAGAGTTTCCAACTGTTCCAGATCGAAAGGTTTGACCAGAAAATCAAAGGCGCCCATCTTCATCGAGTTTACGGCGAGCTCAATGGATCCCTGTGCGGTCATGACGATCACCAGGACATCCGGATCTTTTTCCCTGATCAGGCGCAGCACCTCATCACCATTGATACCGGGCAGCCAGTGATCGAGCAGGATAAGATCCGGACTCTCTTTCCGAAATAACTCGATTCCTTCCTCTCCGCTCTGGGCCGTTATGACTTCATAATCAGAGACTTTAAGGGCAATTTCGAGAGAATTCCTGAGGATGGGTTCATCATCAATCACAAGTATCTTAAATCTCATGACATCTGCGGCTCCTATCGCCGGGGCACTGGCTCATGGCCTGCATAACCGCCTCTTTCAGCAACTTCCTGCCTATGCCGGTTCCATTCATACGCCGCCGGCCGGGAAACGGATGGTGAAGACCGAGCCTTTCCCCTCTTCACTGATGACGTCAATCAGCGCTCCGTGATTTTCCAGTAATTTCTGTGATATGGAAAGGCCAAGCCCCGTTCCCCTGGATTTGGTGGTAAAGAACGGATCAAATATTTTCTTCAGATGTGCTGCGGATATTCCTACTCCGGTATCCTTCACCTCAATCCCCACCTCCCCTCTGTCTGTTATAAAAGTCCGCGCCGTCAGAGCGCCGCCCTTATCCATGGCATGAATGGCGTTGCGTATAATATTGATCAGCACCTGCTGAATCTGGTGCCGGTCAATCTTGATCCGCGGCAGCTCCTCGCCCCGTTCAAAGGAGGTTATTATGTTCGCATTTTTCAATTGAACATTCAATACAGACAGGCTCTTTTCCATGATGGGGTTGATCGCCTCCTTTTTATATTGAGCCGCCCTCGGCTTGGCATAGTCCAGCATGTCCTCTACGATTTTTTGAATCTTTTCAATCCCCTCGAGCGTGCTTTCCAGAAGTTGCTTCTCCATGGCAGGAAACTCCTTCTGCCGGGCAAGGACCTGGGTATTGATTTTAATCCCCGCCAGCGGATTGCGAATCTCGTGGGCCACCCCCGCGATTAACTCACCCATGCTGGAGAGTCTTTCCGAAAGGAGCAGTTTTTCTTCCGCCTTCTTCATCTGGGTAATGTCCTTGCAGATTCGAGAAGCGCCGACAATCCGTCCCGACGCGTCCTTGAGCGGGGAAAGGGTCACGCTGACTGTGATGTCCCGGCCTCCTTTGGTCTGTCTTCTTACCTCCACATTGGAAACCACCTCCCCTTTCCAGACCTGCACCATCAACCCATGAAACCGTTTTTCCTCCATTGCTTTAAGAGTTTCATCCTGAGGGACAAGAAAATCCAACGGTCTCCTGCCGAGGGTCTCTTCTTTCCGGTAGCCATAAATTTTTTCGGCCCCTTCATTCCAGTAAATGATCTTTCCTTCCAGATCCACCACCGAGATGGCGTCTCCCGCTTTTTCAATAATGGATTCGAGAAAATTCCTGGCCTCAATCAGCTCCTTTTGAAGCTTTACCTTCTCGATCATCAGATTGTAACCCTCGATGGCCCGGTTTACCACAAAGGGAAAGGCCTTGGCACATTCCGCGGAACGGTTGATGTAGTCGAAAACGCCCTCCTGCATGGCCTGGATGGACATCTGGGGATCTCCCGTGGCCGTGACAAAGATCGTGGGAACGCCTATCCCCATCTTGTTGAATCGCCTAAGCCATTCCAGACCCTCGCCATCCGGCAGGGAGTGGTCTAAAAGCAGAATGTCAAATTTGTCGCTCTGGAGTTTTTTCAGACAGTCGGCACCGGAAGAAACCACTTCTGCCTGATACTGATCGCCCGCCTTCAAGAGGGAGGTTTTGATCATTTCTATAAAATCACGATCCTCTTCCACCACCAATATCCGCATGGCACGGTTCATGAGTCTGCCCCTTCCGCCGTGCGAAATTTCCCCTTTGGCGGCCGGCTGCGTTTGCCGGCGGCCAGACGAATCGAATCCGTCGGACAGACTCCTATGCAGGTTCCGCAGGCGAAGCAGTCCGGGATTGTCCTGTCCCGCTTCAGAATCGCTCCCATGACCGTCGAGGGACAGGCTTTTTCACAGGAGCGGCAGCCGATGCATGTCTCATAGTTCACGATGATCTTGAAGAGACTGACTTTCTCTAGAAACCAGCCGACGAGTCCGAACGGGCAGAAGAACTGGCACCAGGGACGATAAACGAACAGCGCGGCGATCAAAATCAATGCAAGAGAAATTCCTCCTCCGATGCTTATCGCCGCTGGTTTGTAGATTTTGAAAGGATCGATCGGGTCGATCAGATCGGTCGCCCAGGCAAAAGCGGCCAGGGTAAAGATCAGGAAAAAGGCGATCCGGATCGCATTGGACCAGAGGAATGGCGGATGGTATTGCCTCAGGATGCCCTTCGTATCCTGGTTGTTCCGATTCAGACGGAAGATCAGATCCTGGAGCGTTCCCAGTTGGCATCCCCAGGAACAGATGAATTTGTTGGCGAGGAAGACCAATATAAGGAAAACCGTCAATGCGATCATTCGGGGCGGGAAGATCACCCCCTTGGCCCCGTAAAGGGCAATCGCATCCTTTACCGTGCCCATCGGACTGGGGTCCGATCCGAGAAGGATTCCGAAGAGCATGATGGCTGTCAGATAGAGCGTCTTGCGCCGTTCGGGGGTGATCTTTTTCCGACGCATCAGGAGAAAGACCGTGCTGAGAAAGAGCAGCCAGAGAGCGAACTTGAGCGGTATCTTCACCCAGTTCTTCGATTCATATTCCGCCTCCAGCGTCCTGGAGCGGTTGATCCGCTCTGCGATTTCAGTCCGGGAGAGGTTCAATTCATCCAGTTTCCTTTCCGTGTCTTCTTTGCTTTGCAGCTGAAAAGCCTTCTGAAGAAAGGCGTTCGACAGTTCGTTCGCCCGGCCGAAGTCAGCGATGGTCATGCCATCGCGGAACACCAGCGGGGCGGCATCCTCCGTTTTCTCGGATTTCCCCTGCCACAGCCCGGAGGCGCCGAAGGAGAGAAGAACAACGGCGATCACGAGTGTGAAGAACGTCAGCCATACCCGTGTTGCATTCGTTTTGTCATTCATTTGTCGATTTCTCCTGGAGAGGTTCATCCGTTGTGCCATATTGTGCTTCCGTTTTGTTCATTTCCGCTATCCCGGCGGTGTCTGTGCCTAGAGAAGCCAGTGAATCACCGGACCCTCCTATCGGGGAGTCGTCTACCATGACCGCTCTCATTTCCACAAGAGCTGATTTGTCTACTGCTTTGACCAGCGACTGAGAGGCCGGTGTATCCGGGCCGGCCAACTAGAGGGGGCGCCAGTGTCTTGCATGGTCCGAGGCGGACTGTTCTCGTGAAGATCCCGCGGACCATCGGCCGGTTTGGTTTGAGAATGATGGCGCCGCTATGACCCGAGAAGGCCAGAATGAACAGGATAAAGAAGATATTGTGCAGCCACGTTGACCAATTATACAAAAAATCATGATAGAACAGATGGAAGAATGCCGCAACGATAAAGACGGCGGATGCCACATAGTAGATAGTAAGAGAGGAGATGAAGTCGCCGGACCAAGCAAAACCCGGGATGGCTGTGATCTTATAATGGTGTTTCATCATTAATCGATATCACAAAAGAAACGGCTGAGTGATCTTTTGAGATTCATTCCCCGTCGCTTGCGCAGAAAAAAAGATACAAAGGCTAACCCGTGGTCTAAAAGGGCTCAGGCGGCGAAGCTAAGCAAAGGTAATGAGGGGGAAAACCCCAGGGTGCCAATATCTAATTGACACACAAGTCCGATCTGCTTATATTTCCTCTGTATAAAGCAATATCGACTCAATTAATTTGCTTCATCTCCCTCTTGCAGGTGAGAGTTGTGTCATTCCTCCTCCGCGGCAAGGTGAGGGCCTGAGGCGGGTATGAAGGAATAGGTGCCGAATAAAGAGGGAGTTCATTATCAGATGAAACGACCCGGAGCGGATACCCTGCTGCTGACAGGCGGCATCCTTATGACCGCCTTCCTGCTGTGGTTTGCCGTAAATAGTCAACTAAGCGCTGTGCCTGTGGCTCGGGCCATGTTACAGGGATTGGCCCTCTCTCTGGGGCAGGCGATAGATTATCTGGCCGCCCGTGATCCATCTTTAAAATCTTTAGCTGATTTTCGCTACCGCGACATCGCCTATTTTGCCCTGATCGACCGTTCGGGCCGGATCCGCTTTCATCAGAATCCCGAACTGGTAGGCGAATTAGTGGAGGATAACCGTTACCATCCCGCCTTCTCTGCCGCCGAACCTGTCGAGAACCGGGTCCGGTTGGGCACAGGGGAGGAGGTCTACGAGTGCCATCTGCCCCTGCACCTGCCGGGGGAGGCCGTGGTCCTAAGGCTGGTACTGCACACATGGCAGGCTGATCAGGTCATCAACCGGGCCCGCACCGGTGCGACTATCCTGCTGACGCTGACAGTGAGCGCCTGGGTTCTAGGTTTTCTTCTGTTTCGCTTGCACAAACGGGAAGCCCGGCGGCGAGAGCAGATGGCCCGGCAGGAGCAGATGGCGCGACTGGGTGAGTTGGGGGCGGTCCTGGCCCACGAGGTGCGGACACCCCTGGCCGGTATCAAAGGATATGCCCAGTTGCTTGTTGAGCGGATAACCGATGAGCGTTCCCGAGGATTTGCCGCATTGATAGTACAGGAAACAGTCCGGCTGGAGGGTTTGGTTAACGACCTGCTCGACTACGCGCGTCAGGACGACCCCGGCGACGGGTGCGCCCTTCTTGATGAGACCCTGTTTTACGATGCCTGGAACATGATCACCAACCGTGCGGATGGTCAGTCTGTAAAACCGGAACTGTCGATTCCGTCCGATGTGCGGGTCGCCTGCCGCCCGGAGAGACTGCTGCAACTGTTGATCAATCTGTTCAGCAACGCCTTGCAGGCGATGCCGTTGGAAGGAACAGTCCATGTAAAGGTAACGGAAGAACGTGAGAGAGTCACGCTGAAAGTTCGGGACACTGGCGCCGGCTTTACGGAAGAGGCGATGAAAAGGGCCTTTGACCCCTTTTTCACGACCCGTCCCCGTGGCAGTGGTCTGGGGCTGGCGGTCTGCCGCAAGATTGCCGAAGGGTGCGGAGGCGGGATCAGCGCCGCCAATGCCGATGGGGGTGGGGCGGTGATGACGGTCCTGCTGCCGACCTGTCGCGAGAGGAGGCGATCATGACGAATCAGGCCACGATACTTGTCATCGAGGATGATCCGACCTTTCGGTCGTTTTTGGTTACGATCCTGGAGGATGATGGGTACGGCATCGTCCAGGAGGAGGATGGTAAGCAAGCCCTGCTGGCCCTGCGGCGCCGTTCGTTTGACCTGGTCCTTTCGGACCTGCGGCTGCCGGGCATGGAGGGACTGAATCTGTTCCGTTCCGCCAAGGCCGAGGGAATCGCCCCGCCGTTCATCTTGCTGACTGCCTTCGGTACGGTGGAAGAGGCCGTATCGGCGCTCAAGGAGGGTGTAACCGATTTTCTCACGAAGCCGCTGAAAGACCCGGATGCCTTGCGGACTCTGGTTCGCCGGACCCTGGAGAACCGGCGCCGTGAGCTGACCTTGACCGTATTGAAGGATCGGGAGGCAGCCGGACTGCCGCCGGAAGAGGTGATGTTTGCAGGTGCGGCGATGGCAGAGGCGCGCCGGCTGATCGGGAATGTGGCGGACACCCCCGCTTCGGTCCTGATCAGCGGTGAGTCCGGCACCGGCAAGGAGCTGGCGGCCCGGATGATCCATCTTGCAAGCCAACACCGTGACGCCGCCTTCGTCGCCATAAACTGTGCGGCAATCCCTGAAAATCTGATGGAGAGTGAACTGTTCGGTCATGAGAAGGGGGCCTTTACCGGGGCCACGCAGGCCCGTCCCGGTAAATTCGAGCTGGCGGCGGGCGGCACCCTGTTTC
>PNOO01000110.1 GCA_013824905.1 Syntrophus sp. (in: bacteria)
TCACCAGGTCTTTGATGTTTGATACCGGCTGAGTCATATTTCCTCCATTGATATGTTGATTTTATTTCCGATGATATGCCTTATCCCCAAAATATTCCGGTCGAGTCGCGATCGAGTGCTTTGAGCATGTCCTCAAAATCGGCGCTTGGTTTAATGATATCATAAAGATGCCACCGAGAGTTTCGATCTATATAGTATAATGTCCACATATGGGTGTTCTCGTCAAGCCGGAATTGAGCCACAGGATTCTTTGTCCAAATGGAAGGGTCTCTGAAATATGGCCTTGTTTCAATGAGCGTGACTTTATCCCGAATGATTTTAAAGATGAGCCTGACCTTATCTCTGACGCCTATGGGAATTCTGCGTTCACAGTACGCGGTGAGCTTGGTTTCGACCAGTTTCCCGGTAAATTCTGAGAGGGGCATCTCAGTCCACCTTATGGCTGAGTTCAGATGATCTGCTTTTGGTACGAAGGTCCATTTTTTTTATCACTGACCACGGAGCAAAAGACTGTGGTTTGTCCCGCATAGGCCATTGCATTGAACGCAAAGGCGTCAATCTTTCAATGCGCCCATCGTCAATCCCTGAACGATGGATTTCCGCACGAAAAAGGCGAAGATGGAAACCGGCAGAACGATCAGGGTGGCGGCGGCGCCGATACCCGCCCAGTCGATCTTTCCGTAGGAAATGAAGTTGTAAACCGCCACCGGCACGGTCTTGGTCTTTGGCCCGGAGAGGATCAGCGAGAAGAGGAACTGGTTCCAGGAAAAGATGAAGGACATGATCGCCGCGGTGGCGATGCCGTTGCGGACCAGGGGGAGCACGATTAAAAGAAAGCTCTGCCAACGGGAACATCCGTCGATCATCGCAGCGTCTTCCAGCTCGCTCGGCATGCTTTCGAAAAAAGAAACCATCAGCCAGATCACCATGGGCATGGTGATGATCAGATGGGTAATGGTCAGCGCGGAGTAGGTGTCGATGAGTTTCAGGTAGCGGAAGATGATGTACCAGGGCAGCAGATAGCTTACAAATGGCGTCATCCGGGCGATCAAAATGATAATCCCGATCTTGTTCTGCCGGTATTTGGCGATAGAATAGGCCGCCGGCAGCCCCAAGACCAAAGAAATGGCCGTGGCCAGAGTGGCGATGATGAGGCTGTTCAGCAGATAGCGGAAAAAATTATACTGCTGGAAGACCGCCCGGAAGTTTTCCAGCGTGGGTGTAAAGAGGAACTCCGGAGGGTAAGAGATGTTTTGAATGCCGGTCTTCAGGCCGGTCAGGATCATCCAGATGAAAACAAACAGAGGCGGCACGCACAGGGCGAAGGCGCCTGTATAAAAGAAGATCGATTTGAAGGTCTTTACCATTTTAGGTTCCCATCTCTCCGGCGGCGCTGATGATCCCGGCGCCAAAATCCGTTTAAACCACTTGTGACTCATGCCGCAGACGGTTCATGATGACGTTGAATACCAGGACGATCAAAAAAACCACCACCATGAGGGCCGAGCCGTATCCGGCCTTGAAGAAGCTGAAGCCCACAGTGTAGGAATACAGGTAAAGCGTCTCGGAGGCGATGCCCGGCCCGCCCTGGGTGATGGTGTAGATGATGTCGAATTCCTTGAGGTTGTCCAGTGACCGGAGCATCAGGGCCGCAATCAGCACCGGCCGGATCAGGGGCAGGGTGATGTACCAGAAGATCTGCAATACACTGGCTCCGTCGATGCGGGCGGCCTCGTACGGATCATGGGGCAAGGATTTGAGGCCGGCCAGCACGATAAGGGTGATCATGGGGGTCCATTTCCACACGTCGACCATCACCAGGGTCGGGATCACCATCGCGGCGCTGCTGACCCAGAGGCTCGGGGGAAGGCCGACGCTCTGGAGCAGGTAATTCATGACGCCGATTTCCGGGTTCAGCATGATCCTCCAGATCAGTGCAACGGCCACCGGGGTCGCGGCAAACGGGATGATGTAAATCGCCTGAACGATCTCGCTTCCCTTGAAGGCGCGGTTGAAATAGAGTGCGATGAGCAGCCCCAGCGCCAGCTCCAGTGTGAGGCTCAGACCGCTGAAATAGACCATCACCTTCACGCCGTTCCAGACGCGCTCATCCCCGAAAAGTTCAATGAAGTTGTCGAACCCGATAAAGCGAGGCTGTCCCAGCCCGATCGTCCATTTGGTAAAGGTGAGATAGAGGTTGAAGACGATGGGAATGATGACGATGAGAAAAAGGACGATCACCGCCGGCGCCGGGAAGACCAGGGACTGGCGGCGGTCGACGAATCGGGAGATAGCGGAAAAGATCGTCTTCATCACAGTGCTTCTGCCCAGGAAATGCCGGGTCTGTCCGTTTTACGCGAGGCCGGACAGACCCGGTGCGTTTGGAGAGCTATCGCTCCATCTTCTTATCCATCAGCTCGGCCGCTTTTTTGGCTGAAGCGACGACATCCTTGCCATCGATGGCGTCCACGATCACCTGACCGGTGATGTCCCGGATCTCGGGGACATTGATGACCGGCGGGTTCCACTGGCCCTGACCGATCTCAAAGGACTTCATCGTGGCTGCGGTCCAGTCCGGCTGTTTGTCCCCCGCCTTGTACTCCTTGGAGCTCCAGGCCGAGGCGCGTCCGGCCGGCACGCCTGCCAGCAGGGCGCCCAGGCAGTTCTCCTTGTTGGTTGCCCACTGGACGAAGAGCCACGCCGCCTTCTGCCGCTCGGGTGTGCTGGTCTTGCTGATCGAGAGGCTCCAGTTGGAGACATGGGGCAGCTTCTTCCCTCCCGGGCCGGCCGGGATCACCGCGTAGCCGACCTTGCCCGCGACCTTGGATTCCTTGGGATTCTCATAGAGCGCTTTGAAGACGTTCGCGTCATAGATCATGGCGGCCTTGCCCTCCATGAACATCGAGGTGCTCTCCGCCCAATGAAGCATCGTCGCGCCCTGGGGTCCGTAGAACCTCAGCAGGTCGCCGTAGAACTTGAAGGCCGCGATGTTTTCGGGTGAGGAGAAGTTCGACTGGCCCTGGGCGTTCGTCCAGGAGCCGCCAAAGGTATAAAGGAAATCGACCCACTGGGAGGTCGCCGCCGCCCCCTTGCCTCTGAGCGTGATGCCGACCAGCTTTTTGCCGTCCACCTCCTTGCCGTGGAAGAACTTGGCGACCTGTTCGAGTTCCTTCATGGTCGTCGGGACCTTCTGCTTGAACTTGGTGAAGAGGTCCTTCCGATAGGCCAGAAGCGACGTCTCGGCGTTGATGACGATGCCGATCTGTTTCCCCTCCACCGAGGAGGCCTTGGCGAAACTGGCGAAGAAATCCTTCGGATTCCAGGCCGGATCGGTCAGTTTGGGATCGGCGATATACTCGTCCAGAGGCTGGAGCCATCCCGCTTTCCAGTAATGGAGATCGTCCTGGCCCGGCATGATCATGTAGCCGTCCACCTTACCGCCGGCATTGAGCTCGATCGTCCGCTTGTTCCGGTACTGATCCTCCGGGAACGCTTCTATGACGACCTTGATGCCGGTCAGCTTTTCAAAATCGGCCACTTTCGGTTCGATGTACGTCGTAAACGGATGCTTGTTCATCAGAAATCGGATCTCTGTGCCCTGACTCTGCTTCCAGTCAACGGCGGCCGATGCCGTCGCCGCCGCCATTCCCATGCACAACAGTACCGCCAACGCAACGAATGCCATTCCTCTTTTCATATGATGCCTCCTCCTGAGCTGTTTATGGATCCTATTCATAGGGGAGTCGTCCCCCTATTTCCGTGATCGAATCCGATCATTTTCCAGTTCTTCTTCCCCCGCTTCGGTCATCCGTTGACGGCTGCCGCGGGCAGCCTATTCACCCCTTACACAATCGTTTGAGAGGTCTCCCTGTCGAAGAGATGTATCTGGGCCATTTTCAGATCCACCTCGAGGGTTTGCCCTACGGTCAATGGGTGTTTGGGGACCTCCATCCTGGCAACGAGGGCATGAGGTCCGCAGGTCAAATAGACAAAAACCTCAAATCCCAGGGTTTCCACCACCTCGGCCTGTACTGTAAGGGTATTTCCGCTATCGCTTCCTGTTGCCGGATCATGTTCCTCCATATCCTCGGGCCGCACACCGAAGATGACTGGCCGATCGGCATAGGGCTCGACCCGGGGATAAAACGCCTCCGGCAACCGTACCTTGAAACCCTCGGAAGCGATAAACCAGGTGTCTTTTTCCCGGACCAGCCGGGTTTCGATGAAGTTCATGGCCGGCGAACCGATGAACCCGGCGACGAACCGGTTGGCCGGTTTATTATAGACATCGAGGGGCATGCCGGATTGCTGCAGCGTACCGTTATGCATGATGAAGATCCGGTCGGCCATGGTCATGGCCTCAACCTGATCGTGGGTGACGTAGACGATGGTGGCCCCCAGGCGCCGGTGGAGCTTGCTGATCTCGGCCCGCATGGCCACCCTGAGCTTGGCGTCGAGGTTGGAGAGGGGTTCGTCGAACAGAAAGACCTTTGGCTTGCGCACAATAGCCCTTCCCACCGCCACTCGCTGTCTCTGCCCGCCCGAGAGCTCTTTGGGTTTTCTCTCCAGCAGATCGTGGATGCCGAGGATGTCGGCCGCTTCCTGCACCCGCCGATCGATCTCCGTTTTGGAAAATTTGCGCATTTTGAGCCCGAAGCCCAGGTTGTCCCGGACGTTCATGTGCGGATAGAGGGCGTAATTCTGAAAGACCATGGCGATGTCCCGATCCTTGGGCGCCATGTCGTTCACCAGCGTATCGCCGATATAGATATCGCCTGACGTCACCGTCTCCAGACCGGCGATCATCCTGAGCGCCGTGGTCTTGCCGCATCCGGAAGGTCCCACCAGCACAGCAAACTCTCTGTCCCGGATCTCGATGTTTAGATTGTCGACCGCCGTTACCGACCCGTACCGTTTGATCAGGTTTTTCAGAATCACATTGGCCACGTTAGCTGCCTCGCAACAATAAAAGCCTAAATCGAATAAGAAGAAAATCCCCCGTCGACCGGAACGACCACGCCGGTCACAAAACTGGAGGCGTCGGAAAGAAGCCAGATCAGGGCGCCGATCAGGTCGTCCGGGAGACCATAACGACCCAGGGGTGTTTGGGCAACCACCCGGCGGGCGCGGGGGGTCAGCTCGCCCGTTTTCTGATCGATATGGAGAAAGCGGAGCTGCTCGGTCATGAAAAAACCCGGCGCCAGGGCGTTCACGCGGACGCCGGTCTGTGAGAAATGGACAGCCAGCCACTTCGTGAAGTTGCTCACTGCCGCCTTTGCGGCCGAGTAGGCGGCCACCTTTGTCAGAGGCAGGAAGGCGCTCATAGAGGAGATGTTGACGATGGCGCCCTTCCCCTTCGCGACCATTCCTGCTGCAAAGGCCTGGGTTGTGAGAAACGTCCCCATGAAATTGAGATCGAATACCTGGCGGACACCGGCCGGATCGAGATCGAAAAACGACTGCACCGCCGGACCGCCGGCTCCGGCTGGGTCGTGAAATTCCACCGAGGTGCTGCCCCGGGGATCGTTCCCTCCCGCGCCGTTGATCAGAAAATCGGGCGCGCCCCATAAATGCGAGACTTCCTTGCAGCACTCCCGGAGCCGGACCGGATCCAGGACGTCGCACTGCAGAGCCGTGGCTGTTCCGCCGGACTGGATGACAGACTGAGCACGGGCTCCGGCTTTCCCGAGGTCAATATCAAGAACTGCGACCTTCACACCCACCCCACCCAGGGCTATCGCCATGGCGCCGCACAGCTCGCCTCCGCCGCCGGTGAGGGCGGCCACTTTTCCGTCCAAATCAAAGCGTTGTAGAATGGCGAGTTCCATGCTGTGCGCATTCCTGTCCGTCATCATAATCCGCCTCGGTCGTTGACAAAGGCCGTCACCTCTTCCCAGGAAGGCATGGCCGCGGAGCAACCATGCCGGGTCACCAACATGGCGCCGCAGGCATTGCCCAGCCGGGCGGCTTTCCAAAGGTCCCATCCCTTTACATACCCGTACAGGAATCCCGCGCCGAAGGCATCGCCGGCGCCGAGGATATTCTGGACCGTGACCGAAAACCCCGGCACATCATCCGTAGCGCAGTCGCGCTGATGAATCCGGCATCCGTATTGACCGCGTTTCTCCAGCACCACCTGAGGGCCGTATTCCATAAGGGTCCGCACGTGTTCGGCGGTATTCCCGGTCACCCGGGCATCGGAAATTTGGGAATGGGACAGGAGGATCGACTGGGGATCGGTCAGCAGGGCGGCATTGATCTCATCTTCGGTACCCATAATAATGTCCACACTGGACAAGGAGGAACGCACGGCAATGCCGTAGGCGCGGGGATCGTGCCACTGGTCCGGCCGAAAATCCAAGTCAAGGACGACAGATGCGCCGGCCTTTCCGGCGAGCTCCGCGGCATACAGGGTAGCGCTCCGAACCGGCTCCTTGCTGAGATTCGTGCCTGCGAACTGAAACACACGGCTCTCGGCGACGGGGGCAGCCAGGACATCCTCGATCGCAAGGGCGACGTCAGCGCAGTTTTCCCGGTAAAAGACCAGCGGAAACTTGTCGGGAGGCTCGATGCCCAGGACGACGATGCTGGTGTGACGATCCGGTTTCCGTGGGCTGAAACGGATATCCACCCCCTCTTTGTTCAGAAAATGGGCCACGAAGTCGCCGACGGGGTCCTCTCCGAAAGCGGTCAAAAGCGCCGAATTCAATCCCAGCCTGCGGCAACCGACGCTCATATTGGTAGGAGACCCGCCGACATAGGCGACGAAGCTTTTGATATTGACAAATGCGGCCCCCACATCGTTGCTGTAGAGGTCCATGCAGGAGCGGCCCATATGAAACGTGTCATAAGTCCGCCGGGCTTGACAGGGATCAGGACTCATTCCGTAATAATCCGTTATTTCAAATATTTTAGTTATCGGAACGGAAACGCCCATTTATTGGTTGATTAAATATACTAAAACAGCTTCTTAATTACAAGCCACAAAGAGGGGATCGTGTAAACAGTTTCTGACCGACAAACAAAAGAGAGCTCTCTTTATGAACAATGGACACACTTTTGTCCGTCTGTGTAAAGTTGTTTCACGTGAAACATGGAAACAACGATGCAGATATCGGCCTTCGAACGAAATAGAGACCTGAAGGCCCCGCTAAAAGCCCTAAAGCTTCGTTTCCCGTCATTCCCATGCGGGTTTTCGCGGGGTCTTCGCAACAGCTTGACCCTAAGCGATTGCCTCTCTCACAAGGCGCATCATCCTTTGGCCGGCTCCGTCTTTTTACTGAAGACATCGCGGTCGCCGCCGCTCATGCCGGCGATGTACTTCACCAGTTTCTTGCGGGACTCGATATCGTACTGGGTCGTGATGGCGATCTGCTCCATAATCGGTGAGCCACCGCCATGGTAGTTGCCGATATTCATGATGCCGCCCGTCGCCGAACAGAGTACATCCCCCAGGAATCTCCAGAAATTGGCCTGATCCTCCGCCGACATGTTGGGATTGCGCTTGGTGTATTTGAGGAGCAGATCCCCGGTCTCCGGATTTTTGAAGTCCCTCTCGTGGGGAAAGGTGGCGACAACGCCGCCTGCGAGGTCGCAGAGGATTTCCGCTTCGCGCCAGACCGCCTCGCCCGAGAGGCACCGGCCGACATTGCAGTATATCGAATTGGGAATGTAGGATCCGGGACCGTAAGGGACAAAACCAAAACCCGGTATGTAGACCTCCGGTTTGCCGAGATCGGATGCCGTATAGCCGGCGGCATAACCCAGCTCTATGGTCATGATGAGCTCGGCCAGCTTCTCCCGGACATGGGACTGCTTATGGATGTTGTTCACCTCGGCGGCAAGGGCGGCCATTCCCAGGATGACATCGCCGATGGCCGGCTTGCATCCTGAATAGGAATGGCGGTGGAACAGTGCGAAGAGGAGTGCACACGCACCTCCATGCTGGTGTTCTCCGGCCAAAAATACCCTTTCCCAGGGTACAAAGCAGTTGTCGAAAATCAGATAAGAATCTGTCGCTCCCTGAA
>PNOO01000111.1 GCA_013824905.1 Syntrophus sp. (in: bacteria)
TCGGCGAAGCCCTCCCCGAGGAGACCCTGCAGGAGGCGACGTGGCATGCAAACCACTGTGATCTCCTGATCGTCGTCGGTTCGTCGCTCGTCGTCTATCCGGCGGCCTACATGCCGTTCTACGCGAAGCAGTCGGGGGCAAAGCTCGTGATCGTCAATCTGACCTCCACACAGTCGGATCGGATCGCGGATGTGGTCATCCATGCCTCCGCGGGGGAAGTCATGGGACGGATCCTGGCCGAGGTCAAGCAGAGGCTCTCCGGATGTGTCTGATCCTTTTTGCCTGGAAAGCACATAAGAATTTTCCGCTGATCCTGATAGCCAACCGGGACGAGTTCTATGAACGGCCCACGGCGCAGGCCGTCCTCTGGGACGATGCACCGGGGCTCCTGGCCGGCAGAGATCTGCAGGAGGGAGGGACGTGGCTCGGGATCACTCGCAGGGGAAAGCTGGCGGCGCTCACCAATTACCGGGATCCGGCTTCTTTGAAATTAAACGCACCCTCACGAGGACATCTGGTCAGCGATTATCTCCGCGGTCGTCAAACCCCGGAGAACTATCTTCGCCGGATTAGGCCGAGGGCGGTACAGTACAATGGCTTCAGCCTGCTTGTGGGAAATGGTTCGGAACTCTTCTGCTTTTCGAACCGTAACGGGCTGCAAAAACCGGCGCCGGGGATACACGGCCTGAGCAATCATCTTCTCGACACCCCCTGGCCGAAAGTGGAACGGGGAAAACAGGCCTTGAGTGAACTGATCAGCGGGCAAAAGAACCCCTCTCCGGAAGCGCTGCTCGATCTGCTTACCGATCGGTCGCGTCCGCCGGATGAACAGCTTCCCGTGACGGGGGTGGGGAGGGAATGGGAGCAGGTCCTCTCGCCGCTCTTTATCGAGAGCCGGGTCTATGGCACCCGCTCCTCGACCATCCTGATCATCGACCGGAAGGGATGTGTGACTTTTGTCGAACGCACGTTCAACGGCGGCGCCGATCCCTGGATGACGTCCCGCTTCGATTTCCACACCGGCAAGACATGACGACCTCGTAAAAAGTCTTATAAACTTTGAGTTTGGGACGGCTTCGTAAAAAGGCCGCAGGCAGGGCGCGCGAAAACCGAGGAGTGAGGCGTACTTTGCCGTACGCCGCAACGACGAGGGATGAAGCGCAACGCAGCATCCGGACTTTTTACGAAGCCGGCAAGACATAGGAGTATTATGGCAAGTCGTGAATATCCGGACAGCCCCCGCGTCGGTGTAGGGGCGGTCGTTATGCGGGAGGGACGGGTTCTCCTCGTCCGGCGGGGCGTGGCTCCCGCTCAGGGTCTGTGGGCCATTCCGGGGGGCGCCCTCGAACTGGGAGAGACACTTAAAGAAGCTGTGGAACGGGAGATCCTCGAGGAAACGGGGATCACCATCCGAGCCGGAGAGCCGGTCTTCACCTGTGATGTCTTGGTGCGGGACGACGACGGCCGTGTCCGTTTCCATTATGTGATTGTCGACCTGGCGGCGGACTATGTGAGCGGCGAGGTCATGGGGGGCGACGACGCCCTGGAGGCCTGCTGGGTTGCACCCGAGGAATTGCCGGAACTCCCGGCTACGAAAACCACACTGAAACTGCTCCGGCAGATCGGATTTCTTCCTCCGCCGGTTCCCTTCGGTACTTGAAG
Source organism: Syntrophus sp. (in: bacteria) (assembly GCA_013824905.1). Taxonomy (GTDB): domain Bacteria; phylum Desulfobacterota; class Syntrophia; order Syntrophales; family UBA5619; genus JAKAFS01. The sequence goes on from PNOO01000111.1 coordinate 1,663, forward strand.
TCCACATACGCACCGGGGTCACCGAAAGGATCATTGCTCAGAGAAGCGCTGTGAATTACTTTTCCTCTCCGTTTATTCCAATTATTCCGAGGCTGGACAGAGAGAAGGATTGACAAATCAAAGAGAGCGGACTTATAAAAGGCCTCGTCGCATCCTACGCTGCTGCGTGTGGTCTGACTTCCCGGTCAATGCTGGACGCCGATAATTCGCGCGCCAATTCAAGCTCGTAGCGTGTTTGAAGATTCATCCAAAATTGAGCAGAATTTCCGAAAAAACGAGACAGCCGCAGGGCGGTATCCGCGGTTATGCCGCGCTTTTCAAGCACGATCTCGTTGATCCGTCTCGCCGGCACGTGGATGCTTTCGGCCAGGCGGTACTGACTAATGCTCATCGGCTTCAAGAACTCTTCCAGTAAAATCTCTCCGGGATGCACCGGAGGAAAATCCCTCCCATTCATACTCCCTCCTTAGTGGTAATCAACGATTTCAACATCGTTTGCATTTCCATCTTGCCAGATAAAGCAGACGCGCCACTGCTCGTTAATGCGGATGCTGTGCTGCCCCTGTCTATCGCCTGACAGCGCTTCAAGCCGATTGCCGGGCGGTGTCCTTAAATCTTCCAGATCCCTGGCTGCGTCAATGATTTCCAATTTCCGGGCCGCCGCCTTCTGAATCGCCTGCGGCAGGGTTGCGGAAAACTTTCCTTTAAATATTTTCTCGGTTTCCCTGCATCGGAATGACGTGATCATGATTCGATAATAACGATATCCGTTATCATTGTCAAGGGCAAATTCTTCCCCACCTATATCCCCTTCGCGAAATGGCCGGTTCACGGTTGGATCGGCACCGTTCAGATTCTTCTTGACAAACAGAACGATCGTTCTACATTATGGCGGCATGATATTCTCGAAGGAGAGAGATCGTGTCCCTTCCTGCCGCTGCCTATCGCCCCTGGAGTTGAAAAAGCTGGAGGCCATCTTCCGGCGGAACTGGGCGCGTCTTATTCAAAAGATCTACGAGGCAGCCCCCTTGATCTGCCCGAAGTGCAAGGGCGCCATGCGGGTCATCGGCAGCATCGAAGATCCGTCGGTGATCCGGGCCATCCTCGATCACCTGGGCATCTGGCTGTTTCGATCCAGGCCGCCGCCGAAAACCCATGATCCGCCTGTCTTCATACACAAAACAGACAGGCCGTCTGCCCCACACATCATGGATGACCTCTGCTGTCAACTCCCCGTCAATGACGATCACCTCTGTTCGGACCCTGAATACTCTTGTGACGAATACATCCAAGCATAACGTTTTGAGAATGTCGAAGAATCAGAAAAACTGATTTAAGGCGTGAAGGATAGGTCTGCCTGAACTCCGTTCAAAATGGCCTTCGTGGAAGGTAAATCGACAAAAAGATAAGCCGATTTATCAAAATGACAGCTGACGCGATACATCGCTCGCATAATGATCGACAATACACGCATATTTTGTAATCAAAATCCTCCTTGACACACAATAACCTTCTTCGTCTACCTCCCCATCATCAAAAAGCAATGCCTTATCAATGGGCGGGAAACGGTATCAGGCCGCAAACAGGATCTGGGAGTGTGGGTACAAGCGTTCCAGAATTTCCCGGATTTCGGACTGTTCGGCTTCGCTCTCGACCGGATCGACAACGCTCACGGGGATGCCGTTTTCCGACAGCCTGTGCTTCCAGGCGACGCAATAGCCGAGGATGTTGACAAACCGGCAGCCTTGTGTGCCGCAGCAGGAGTTCCCGACCTCAGCGATCCCGACGACATAAATCAGCTCCCGGTCACGATGGCTGATCCGTCCTTCTTCGACGATCGTGTAATGCCCGGCGATGAACCGGACCTCGGTTCCCGGATCCTGGTGCAGGTATTCCGGCACAGCCTCCTCCCCTCCTTACGGTCTATTTGCCGACGCAGAAATTGGCGAAGATCCGGTCGAGGACCTCTTCCGACGTCGTCCGGCCGGTGATCTCTCCGAGCGAATCCAGAGCCTCGCGGACCTCCAGGGCGGCCAGTTCGGACGGCAAGCCGTCGCGCAGACCGTCCTGGGCGCGGTCGAGACACTCGGCCGCCCTCTCCAGAGCGATCTTATGGCGGAGATCGGCGATCATCGCCGCCGGTGTTTCTTCCGCGGGCGTTGCGAGAATCATCTCGTGAATCGCCGCGGTGAGACGGTCGATGCCGTCCCCGTATTTCGCGGAGATCCGGACGGCTGGCGGCGTCCCTGCGGGGAGGAGGCCCCGGAGCAATGCCTCATCCAGTCGCTGCGGAAGATCGGATTTGTTGATGACCGGAATCATCGGCTTTGCATGCATTTGCAATAATAACCCCTGATCTTCAGGCGTCAGCGCCATGCTGCCGTCCAGAAGGACAAGGATCGCGTCGGTTGTGACAAGGCGCTCCCAGACGAGGTCGATCCCCTCTTTTTCAATAGCGTTTTCCGGGGGGCGGATCCCGGCGGTGTCGGTCAGGCGGACCGGTATCCCGCCGATGTTGACCGTCTCTTCGATGAAGTCCCGTGTCGTCCCCGGGATCGGGGTGACGATCGCCCGTTTTTCTCCCAGGATACGGTTCAAAAGGCTCGATTTGCCGACATTCGGCCGGCCGGCGATGACGACGCCGATCCCCTCCCGGATAATACGACCGCGCCGGTAGGTGGCTGCGAGAGCGTGAAGGTCATCGATGACGGCCTGGAATTCAAGGAGGTTGGCTCCGGGCGCCTCGACTACGCCGTCGTCCTCTGCAAAGTCAATAGCCGCCTCAATGCCGGCTAAAAGATCGATGATGGCGTTTCGGATGGTCTCAATCCGACCGGAGAGTTTACCCTTCAAGCGGTCGACAGCGGCGGAAAGCCCCTCCGGTGTTTTTGCGGAGATCAGGTCGAAAACAGCCTCGGCCTGGGAGAGATCGAGGCGCCCGTTCAGGAAGGCCCGCTTTGTGAATTCCCCCCGTTCGGCGGGGCGCGCCCCTGCCCGTAAGACCTCGGCAAGTACGGTCCGGAGGATCAGCGGTCCTCCATGACAGCTGATCTCGAGCGTATCTTCACCGGTATATGTATGGGGACCCCTCAGAAAGGCGATAAGGACATCGTCGAGGACGGCCCCCGTCTCAGGGGCCACGATCTCGCCATGGTAGAGATGATGGGAAAGGAAAGCGTCAATCGGCCGGGCCGTTCTAAACAGGCGTCGGGCAATCCCTTCCGCCTCCGTACCGCTGATCCGAATCAGGCCGATCCCCCCGATGCCGGGCGGCGTCGAAATGGCGGCTATGGTGTCCCTACCGGTCATGGGATCAGGGCCTCCCTCCCGGTTTGCCTTCAGGCGTCGGCGTCATCCGGTCCTCTGCGGACCGGCAGGATCAGGATCTTCCTGTATTCGCCCTCACCGCGGCTCTTGGTCGTCAGAGCCGCGTCGTTCTGTATGGCGAGGTGGATGATACGGCGGTCGTGGGCGTTCATGTGACCGACCGTCACCGGTTTTCGCGTCTTCTTCACCTTTTCGGCGAGCTTCATCGCCATGGCGACAAGGGATTCTTCGCGCCTTTGGCGGTAACCCTCCGTATCGATGATGATCATCTTGTGGCCGTTGACGGAGTGATGCGCCGCCTTGTTGACGATATACTGGATGGCGTCCAGGTTCTGCCCCCGCTTTCCGATGAGGAGGCCGCTCCCGTCCCCCTTGATGTTCAAGATAATCGCATCCTCCGTCTCCTCCACGCTCACGGGTGAGGCGATCTGCATCCGCGTCAGGAGACCATCGAGAATCCTTTTCGCTTTTTCTTTTGTGGGTTCACCGTCTCCGCCGGCCACGGCGAACGCCGGTCGCTCTGCGGGAGCAGGGGGGTTGATCTTTCGTTCCTCTCTCTCCGCCCGTTCTGCCTGGTCTTGGACCTCCGGAACCTTTGCAGCCATTCGTTTCGAGGCCGAGCCTGACAGGTGATCCGACGATTGTTGAGTTTTCGATTTGACCGCCGGCCGGGGGAAAGGGGCGTCAAGTATCATGTCGATAGTCAAAAGGCGCGCCCTGATCAGGGCCTTCTTTGCCCCTATTCCGAGAAACCCGCCAGACCCTTCGGAAATGATCTCAATGTTGAGCTTCTCCCGGGGAACCTGAAACGCACTGCATGCATTGTCTATGGCTTCATCGATAGATTTTCCTTCGATATCCATTAGTTCCATTTCCGCTGCCCCTCTGTCTTTATCCTTACATTAAGCCGGTTGCCTGTTAATGTACACCTGCTGGCCGATACTGATTACATTGTTGAACAGCCAGTAAATCACCAGCCCCGACGGGAAATTGAGAAACATGAAAGTAAAGATGATCGGCATGAAGAGCATGATCTTCGCCTGCATGGGATCGGCGCCCGTGGGGGTCATCTTCTGTTGGATGAACATGGTGGCTCCCATGATGATCGGCGTGATGTAATAGGGATCCTTCGCCGAGAGGTCCTGGATCCACCAGAAGAAGGGGGAGTGACGCAGCTCGATCGCGTAAAGCAGGGACTTATAGAGGCCGAAGAAGACGGGGATCTGCACAACCATCGGCAGACAGCCGCCCAGAGGATTCACTTTGTGGGTCTTGTAAAGGGCCATCGATTCCTGGCTGAGTTTTGTCTTGTCGTCTTTGTATTTCTCTCGCAGGGCAGCCATCTTCGGCTGGAGCTTCTGCATCTCCTTCATCGACTTGTAGCTTTTGTTGCCCAGGGGCCAGAAGATCAGCTTGATCAGGATCGTCAGGATAATGATCGCAATTCCATAGTTGTGGACGTAGCCGTAAAGGAACTTCAGGGCGATGAGCAGAGGCATGGCGAGCCACTTGAGCCAGTCGCCGAAATCGATCGCATTCTCCAGGCCGATGTTCTGGGCCTTCATGACGGTGTAGTCCTTGGGACCCAGGTAGAGGGAATAGCTGAACACGCCGGGCTGCCCTGGAGGGATCACGTTCTTTGGACCTTTGAGACCGACCGCGATAAGATTGCTGCTGTCTTTGGACATTCTGAAACTCGTCAACGACGGGTTCTGCGGGATCAGAGCGGCTATGAAGTACTTACTCTCGAATCCGCCCCAGGAGACGTCCGGACCGAGAAGCTTCTCCGCTTCCAGTTTACTGACCTCGGGACGGTCGATGTTCTTGGCGATATAGGAGACGGGGCCGTCATGGCCATAACTGTCCACGGGCGCTGTAGGATCGACGTACTGATACCAGGTAAGGCTGCCGTTCTGATTCAGGGGAACGCCGGCGAGGTTATTGACCCGGACCTCCATCGCGAAGCTGAATTTATCCGGATGGAAGGTAAAGATCTTGTCGATCCGAAGCTCTCCCGGATAGGTCTGGGTAAAGGTCAGTTTTCTGGGTTCATTGCCCCGTGTCATGTCGAGCGTGCCGCTGTCCGCCTCATAGAATCCGTCTTCGGGGATGTTAACGGTCGAATCGGGGAAGGAGATGGAAAGCGGCCGCGGCATCCCCTTTGAGACATGGACGAGTTCGACAAGCTGGGATTGCCCCTCTAATTTCGGCTTTCCCTGGCCGATCAGGCGATAGAAGATGTCGACCAGGTCGTCGGTGTTCTCGAGGGCCGTCTTGTACTGCTTGAGCTGGAAGGATTTCAGGGCGGCGCCCCGCGTGGTGAATATGGCCCGATAAAGGGGGGTTTCCACGATAACGTCCCGCTCCGTCCCTGCGGCGGCAGGCGCGGCCGCCAGTCGGCCGGTCAAGCCGGGCTGAATCGCCGCAGCCGGCGGAGCCGAAATTTCCGCAGTCGCTGCTGCCGGTTTGGCCGGCGTTTGCGAGGCGACCGTTGCCTCCTGCCGTGTCGGCGCCGGTTGCGTCTTGACAGGCGGTTTGACGAAAAAGGTCTGATATACAAATAACACTCCCAGCGAGAGGACAACGGCGAGAAGGGTTCTCTTGTCCATTTACTACCTCCAAAATGATCTAAATTTTTACTTCACCGGGTCGTATCCGCCTGGGTTCCAGGGGTGACAACGCAGAAGACGCAGCAGAGCCACGCCGGAGCCCTTTAAAGGACCATAGCGCCTTATTGCGTCTATCGCGAATTCGGAACAGCTCGGATAGAAACGGCAGCAGGGTGACAAAAAAGGGGAAATGCATATCTGGTAGGCACGGACCAGTACGACAAAAAAACTTCCCAGAATTTGCATGAAAAGGTTATCAGGCATCGGTTCTATTGATCAGGTGGCTCTCCAGCTCGGCGCACACTTCATTGTAGGTAAGCGGCAAGATCCCTCTTTTTGCTATAA
>PNOO01000112.1 GCA_013824905.1 Syntrophus sp. (in: bacteria)
TGACGCCCTCTTTCTCATTCATCCGGTTTGATCCGCGTACGGAGGGTTTTCTTTTCGGACTGGAGATGCTTCGCCTCCAGGATTTTCTCCTGCGCCCGCCGTGAGCGGCGCCGTTTCTGACGCCGGATCTTCTCCACCCGCATCCTTTCCGCACTGACGAGACCCGTCCGGAGTCTTTCGATCCGGTCGAGGAGCAGCCGTCGGGCAATAAACCGGTTCAGCGTCTGGGAGCGTTCCTGCTGGCATTTTACGGTGAGGCCGGTGGGCAGATGGACGAGATGGACGCAGGAAGAGGTCTTGTTGACCTTCTGACCGCCGGGGCCGGAGGAGCGGATGAACGTTTCACGGAATTCCTCCTCCCGGACACCGAGACGCTCCATCCGCTGCCGAAGCGCTGTTTCTTTTTCCTGGGTAACGGGCATCTCTTTCAGGGCCGTAGGGACGTTGTGGCCGACAGCGGGCACCCCTGCGTATAGGGTTCAAAAATGCCCGAATGCAAGGCCTCCGAAAACCTGAGGAGTGAGACGTATGGTTTACTGTACGTCGCAACGACCTAAGGATGAGGGAACACCGCAGTTTGGCGTTTTTCAACAGCCTGTTATAGGGAATAGATTTCATCCTCGATCATGTGGATCCAGTTCTCCCGGAGGATCTCCCGCGCCGAGTCTATTTTGTCCACACCGAGGATGACGATCGTTTCCTTACCGATCCGGTTGATCGTCGTATAGAGATAATGAATATTGACTTCTGCCTTGGCCAGAGGTTTCAGGATGGCATTCATCCCGCCGGGATGAAGCGGCACTTCGGCGGCGAGAACCGGAGTGATCTCGTAATTAAAGCCGAAGCTTGCCAGGATCGCTGCCGCCCTTTCGGGATCGTTGACGACCATCCGTACGGTGCTGTTTTCCGCGGCGCTGGCGGCCAGGAGGGCCTTGGCCGTGATGTCTTCCTTGTCGAGGATGTTCGTCAGACGGGCAAGGGTTCCCGGCACATTGCCCAGGAGGACGGAGAGTTGTTTGACTGCCATCAGGTCGACTCCTCCAAGTATTCAAAACCCGCTGTAAAGGCCTTGTGGTTGACATCGATGATCGATCTCTTCTTGCTTCCCATGACCTCTTCCATACTGCTCAAGTAAATATCGGGCGTTACAAGACCGGCCATCTTCAGAAAAGCTCCCATCATAACCGTGTTCACTGTGCGGAGATTTCCCAGTTGTTCTGCGATCTCCGAAGCGGGAATCTTGAAGATCCGGACATCGCGGCGGGAAGGATCGACGGCGATGATGGAGGAGTTTAAAAACAGAGAACCGCCTGGGGCGACACGATTCTGAAACGTATAGAGAGAGGGGGTGTTGAGAACGACAACATAGTCCGGTTCCGAGGCAATCGGTGAAGCGATTTCATCATCCGAAACAGCGACGGTGCAGTTGGCCGTTCCGCCACGGACCTCCGCACCGTAAGCCGGTAGAAAAGTCACTTGATACCCGGCGTTCATCGCACCATGGGCTAATGTGAAGCCCATCATGAGAACGCCCTGACCGCCGAAACCGGAAAATATGGTCTTCACTATCATGACGTTTTCCCTCCCTTCTTCTCTTCCTTCTCTTCCATCGCCGGGAGGTCCTTCATGACGCCAAGGGGGAATTCCTTTATCATCACCTCATCAATCCACCGGCATGATTCGACCGGCGTCATCTTCCAGTTCGTCGGGCAAGGGGAGAGGATCTCGACCAGGGAAAAACCCTTGCCTTCGATTTGGTACTGGAAGGCCTTCCGGATCGATTTTTTCGTCTTGAGGATGCTGGCCGGGGAGTTGACCATGCACCGTTCAATGTAGGCCGTTCCCGGGAGCAGGGTAAAGACTTCGGAAATCCGGATGGGATGGCCGTCGAGAAGGGATTTCCGCCCCGTCGGCGATGTGGTGGTCTTCTGATTCAAGAGGGAGGTTGGGGCCATCTGCCCGCCGGTCATCCCGTAGACTGCATTGTTAATGAAGATGACGGTGATGTTTTCCCCTCGGTTGGCCGCGTGAAAACTCTCCGCGATGCCTATGGCGGCGAGGTCTCCGTCCCCCTGGTAGGAAAAGACGACGCGATCCGGGAGGACCCGCTTGATCCCTGTGGCCATGGCCGGCCCCCGACCATGCTGCGCCTCGATCATGTCGACATCGAAATAGTTGTATGCCAGCACGGCACATCCTGCCGGCGGGACGCCGATCGTGATGCCCCTGATGTCCAGTTCATCGATCACTTCGGCGATCAACCGGTGGGCGATGCTGTGACCGCATCCCGCACAGTAGTGAAAGATCGTGTTCTTCATGCTTTTCGGTCTGCCGAATACCTTCTTCATTTTCCTGTCCTTGTTGTCCTCTCGTCTTAGCCATTCACCCGAAGCGGCGCTGAAGCGGCGACTAATAGTGTTCGATAATCCCCTGCTTCCGATCATACTGACGCATGACGACGTTGGCCAGTTCCACGGGGGTCGGAACCACACCACCGGGGCGGCCATGGAAACCGATCCGGGCATATCCCTGAAGGGCCAGCCGCACATCTTCCAGCATCTGTCCGGTGCTCATTTCAAAGACGAGAAAATTTTCAAATACCTTAGCCAGATCGCGCAGCTCGTTTTCAGGGAACGGCCAGAGGGTGATGGGCCGGAAAAGGCCGGCTTTCAGACCCGCTTCACGAAGCCGTTTGATGGCCCCCTTGGCGATCCGGGCGGCCGTTCCATAAGCGACGAGGATAAGTTCCGCATCCTCCGTTCTGTACAGCTCATGGCGCGTTTCCTTTTTGGCGATCACCCGGTATTTTCTCTCCAGCGTCCAATTGTGCTCCTCCATATCCAGAGGGTCGAGGATCAGTCCGCGGATGATCTTGCTCTTACCCTTTCCGGCGCCTCTCATCATGTAACTGTCCGAATAGACGCGCGGCTTTGGCTCCTTGAAAATCACCGGTTCCATCATCTGACCCATCATGCCGTCGGCCAGGATCATGACCGGCGTCCGGTACTGATCGGCAAGATCGAAGGCGTCCATGGTGAAGTCAGCCAGTTCCTGTGCTGTGGCCGGACCGAGGACTATGGTCCGGTAGTCTCCGTGGCCGCCTCCCCGCGTGGCCTGGAAGTAATCCCCCTGGGCCGGGGAGATGTTCCCCAGTCCAGGCCCCCCCCGCATCATGTTGACGATCACGGCGGGAAGCTGACAGGCCGCCAGGGAGGAGATCCCCTCTTGCTTGAGGGAAATTCCCGGGCTCGATGAAGAGGTCATGGAGCGGGCGCCAGCGGCGCTTGCCCCGGCCACCATGTGGATAGCCGCGATCTCGCTTTCCGACTGGATGAAAACGCCCCCCTCCACGGTGCGTAGACGTTCCGACATGTACTCGGGGATTTCATTCTGCGGGGTAATGGGATAGCCGGCATAAAAACGGCAACCCGCAAGGACGGCGGCCTCCCCGATAATCTTATTTCCCTGCATCAGCACTCTATTCACGGTAAACCTCGATCGCGATATCCGGACAGGTGATCGCGCACAGGGCGCACCCTGTACACTCTCCCCCCCCTTCGTCAAACCTTACCGGTCGGTATCCCCGGGAATTATACTCCCGAGAGGGGGTGATCAGGCCCTTCTTGCATGACTGAATGCAAAGATGGCACTCCTTACAGAGCTCCTTGTCGATGGTGATATATCCCTTCAACTGTTGTTTCTCCTCAAAAGGGCGACGAATGATTTCTCCCGGTCAATTATTCGTCGGCTGTGTTCGCCGGCGCTTTCTGGCGTGCAGTGAAAATGTGAAGTATTCTCTCATCGTATCGCGACTTTCTTGCGCATCTCACTCAGAAAGTCAAGGTGAAAAAGGTTTATAAGGAAAATAATGAACAAAGCGTGGTGCTTTAACTCCGTCTGTGATATGCAAATCCGATGCAGCCTTGCGTCAATTCATAGCAAGAGGTCGTAAATTTCTATGCGGTTATAGGGAATAACCGGCCCATTGCCTGGCCAGGAATGCAGAGAATCTCATAGCCTGCTGATTTGAAATCCCTCCAGCTTGATCGCGACGGAACGCTGGAGAAGTTCGATTTCAATGACGAAAAGCTCCTTATCGTAGTCCGTCTTGAGGACCAGGCCTTCAACCCCCTTGAAGGGGCCGTCGATGATCCTGGCCGGTTCGCCGACCTTCGGATATTGGAACTGCTGTACCTCCACCTTCGAATGGACAATCCGCTGGATGGCGTCGATCTTGGCGTCGGGGATCGCAATCGGTTCCGCGCCTCGAGGTTTTCCCAGGATACGGACGACGCCGAAGGTCTTCAGGACGTCCAGCTTAATCGCGTTTTCAAGGGAGAGGAGTTCGACGAAGAGATACCCCGGAAACATCGGGACCAGGATCTTCTTGCGGCGGTCTTTCCGCTTGCTCCAGACCTCCAGCTTGGGTAGAAAAGCGTGATGGGCCTTCTGCGTAAGGCCGAGATAGACCATCTCTTCGTGGCGGCTTCTCGTATGGACGGCATACCAAGGCATGGTTTTCCTTTACAGACAGGAGGCGATTCGCCGCCCGCAATTTTATGCAATTCCTTAGGGAGGCCTATAACAACGGTGTCAATATTTCAATGGTGAAATAACAATGATATTTAAGATCAATGGGTTAACTCTATCCGTAGGCGAAAGGGAAGAGCTGCTGTCCGCTCGTGCCGCTTCACTCCTCGGTCTTCCTGTCGGGGCAGTAACCGACCTCCGGGTGATCAGGAGGTCCATCGACGCACGGCGCGCCCGCCCGCCCCATTTTGTCTACCTGGTGACCGTCCGCCTGCCGGATGGGATTCCCTTTTCCGTTGATAAGACCGCAGCCGGCCTTACCGTCACCGAGGAAACGGACATCCCTGTTGAAAGTCAAACGGCGCCTTCCGCAAAATACTTCCCTGCGCCGAAACAAAGACCGGTCGTTGTCGGCTGCGGGCCGGCGGGGCTTTTTGCCTCCCTGACTCTTGCCGAGCGGGGAATATCTGTCCTTCTCCTGGAACGGGGCAAGGCCGTTCCGGACAGACTCACCGATGTCCGCTCTTTCTGGGACAAGGGGATCCTGAACCCGGAAAGCCATGTCCACTTCGGTGAGGGAGGGGCAGGAACCTTTTCCGACGGCAAGCTGACCAGCCGGGTCAAAAATCCTCACACCGGCCGGGTCAAGCGGATCATGGCCGACATGGGGGCGCCCGCCGATATCCTGATCGACGCCCGTCCCCACATCGGGACGGACCGACTGCGGGAGGTCGTGATGAATCTGCGGGGCCGCCTTCGCGAGGCGGGCTGCGAGGTCCGTTTCGGGTCACAGGTGACCGATTTCATCATCCACAGGGGAAGGCTTACAGGGGTTGTCGTCAACGATTCGGAGGAGATTCGGACGGACCGGCTGATCTTGGCCATCGGTCAGTCTGCCGACGACACCTACCGGAAATTGGCAGAAAACGGGGTTTCCCTGGAACCGAAGCCCTTTGCCGTGGGACTGCGTGTCGAACATCCTCAGGAGGTCATCAATCGGCTCCAGTATGGACGCTGGGCCGGCCATCCGGACCTCCCCCCGGCGGATTATTTCCTCACGGCCAAGATCAAAGAAATGGATCGTTCCGTCTATTCCTTCTGTATGTGCCCGGGCGGCCGGGTGATCGGGTGCAGCGCCTGGCCGGGTGGCGTCATCACGAACGGGATGAGCAGTTTCCTCAGGGATAGCCCTTATGCCAACAGCGCCGTGGTCGTCAATGTCCGGATTGAGGATCTGGGGAGTGAAGGACCTCTGGCGGGTCTCGCATTCCGCAGGCACTGGGAGGAACAGGCCTTCCTGTCCGGAGGCGGAGACTACTGCGCACCGGTGCAGCGGCTGACAGACTTTCTGGCGGGGAAAGAAGGTGATCCTGTCGTCAGAACCAGTTTTCTTCCCGGTGTCCGGCAAGCGGAACTGAAGGGTGTCCTTCCCCCGTTTGTCAGCGCGGCAATGAAGTCGGGTTTTGCCGAATTTGAAAGGAAGATGCCGGGTTTCATCACCAAAGAGGCTGTGCTGTTCGGTGTGGAGACCAGGACCTCATCGCCCGTCCGGATCATCCGGGACGAAACCGTTCAGAGCGTGACGACGACGGGTCTTTTCCCTTGCGGCGAGGGGGCGGGTTACTCAGGGGGGATTATCAGTTCCGCCCTCGACGGGATCCGGGCGGCGGAGCAGCTGGTCATCTCTCTGGGGAGTTCCTGTTCAGGAGAGCATCGAGGATGAGATCGTCGCCCCTGCGGCTGACTTGCCGGAAGGAGAGGCGCAGGGCGTCGTCCATTTGCCGAATGCCCAGATCGCCGACTGCGTTGAGTCCCTCGCCGGCGATTTTTGGGGCGAGGATAACGATCAGGCGATCGGCCAATTTTTCCTTCAGAAACGTTGTGATAATGGCTGCGCCGCCTTCAACGAGGAGGGAGGAGATCTCCCTCTTGCCAAGAGCGGTCAGGAGTTCTCGCAGATCCACACGCCCCGCCTTGTCTTCCTCTGTTTCCAGCACCTCGATCCCCTTTGCCTCATAAAGCCGTCGTCTTTCAATCGGCGCCCTGCGGGTCGTGGCCGCGATCGTCCGGGAGCCTTTTCCCTCATTGAAAATCCTTGCCTGCGGCGAGGATCGCAATTGTGAATCGCAAACGATCCGGAGGGGATTTCTGCCCCGGACGAGGCGGCAGGTCAGTTCCGGATCGTCATTGAGGACGGTTCCCGATCCAACGAGGATTGCGTCATGGACGCTGCGCAGGCGGTGGACGAAACGCAGTGAAGGAGAGGAACTGATCCAGCGGGAGTGGCCGGTGGCTGTCGCGATCCGGCCGTCGAGGGTCTGGGCGAATTTGACGGTGACATAGGGGCTGCCGGTCCTGATGTATTTGAAGAAGACCTCATTCATCTGCCGGCAGGCCTCTGCAAGAACCCCGACCCGCGTTTCTATCCCGTGCCGTTCGAGGGCCTGAATGCCTTTTCCGGATACTGTGGGATTGGGATCGGTCGTCCCGATGACGACGCGGCCGGGACGGCAGGCGATCAGGGCGTCGACACAGGGAGGGGTCCTGCCGTAATGGCTGCATGGTTCGAGGGTGATATAGACAGTTGCCCCCACGATCGGTTCTGTCGCATTTTCTATGGCGTTGATCTCGGCATGGTTCCCACCGCAGCGGCGGTGGTAACCTTCTGCGATGATCCGGCCGTCCCGGACGATGACGGCGCCGACCATCGGATTCGGGCTGACGCACCCTTCCCCCTTCCGGGCCAACCGGAGCGCCAGGCGCATGAAGCGCTCATCCGTCGAACTGGTTTTTCTTTCTGCCATGACCTACTTATAACACGTACGGTCGGGATGACAACTTTTTTCGGTTCAACCGGTTTAAGCATGCGTGTCTAAAATATCTTTCTTCCTCCTACGATGAGTTTGTATACTCCCATAATATCCCTTGACAAGCAAAAACAGCCCCCCTATACTTCAACCTCTCGAAAGAAATTCGTAAAAAAAGCAGGCCTGGATGTTCAGGAGGGGGCGGATATCATTACGGTAAACCGGCGCTTTCTTACATGGACATTATCCGCGCGGTACGGGACGAATTCAATATTCCCATTGGTGCGTACCATGTACTTTAATGTAAGGCGTAAGGCGCAAAAAGTAGAATCTACAATCTAAAGCTTGAGAAGAAGAAGGAGGTGATGAGGAGTTTCCGGTGGGTAAAAAATCCATGATCCATAGTCGATAAGCTTAAGAGAAACCTGAAGTAAAAACTTGAAACTGGGAGCGTGAAACCCTAAATTCGAGACTTACAAAGGAGGGATCCATGAGCGGAAGCAAGAAGATCAGTCGCCGGGAATTATTGAAAGCGGCAACCGTTGCCGGGATTGGCGGGATGACTTTGGGGTTGGGCAAGG
>PNOO01000113.1 GCA_013824905.1 Syntrophus sp. (in: bacteria)
GTCCGCCGACAGGATCGATGGTGCGATTTTTTTCATGGCCGAATCCGCAGTTGATTAAGGTACAAAGATGATTTTTCATACACCATCGGGGCTGTCGTGTCAATAGCGGATCCCCCCCCTTTTTCTTGCGACGTTTCGTCGGTCATGGTATTGAAGTCGGCAGAACAAGGGTAGGCGGATTTCTTGCCGCCGATGCGTTGCTGGAAAGAGGGGATGTCTTCATGTGGTCGGGACTCTACAATGCGCTGCTTTTTGCAGCTGCCGTTTTCGCCGTTCCCTTCTACGGGGCGAAGATGCTTCTTACCGGCAAATACAGAAAGAGCTTCGGTCCCAAGTTCGGTTTTTTCCCCCAGTCGGCCGCCTTCCGGATGACGGGTGCGCCGCGGATCTGGATCCATGCCGTTTCGGTCGGCGAGGTGACGGCGGCCGCCCCTATCGTAGCGTCACTCCGTTCCCGTTTTGCAGGGGCCTACATCGTCCTTTCGACGAGTACGGAGACGGGTCAGGAGATGGCCCGGAAACTCGTCCCCGCGGCAAGCGCCCATATCTATTATCCTCTCGATATCCCCCGTGTCGTCCGGAAAGTGATCGATTGGGTGAATCCCGACGTCTTCGTTCCCGTCGAGACGGAACTTTGGCCCAATTTCATCCGTATCTGCCGGGAAAGGGGGGCGAGGATCGTCATGGCGAACGGCCGTCTCTCCCCCCGCTCCTTCCGCCGCTACCGCGGGACGAGATTCTTCTGGAAAGAGGTCCTTGCCTCCCTCGATGCGGCTGGAGTGATCTCGGCGACGGACGCGGAAAGGTTTGCGGCCATAGGGATGCCCGCCGAACGGATCCATATCCTCGGGAACTCCAAGTTCGACAGTCTCGCGGCCCGTGTTTCCCCCGAGCTCAAACAGGAGATCGCCGGCCGTCTGGGTATCGCCCCCCGGGATGAAGTGCTGGTCGCAGGGAGTACGCACGAGGGAGAGGAGGCGGTGATACTGGAGATATACCGGCGGCTCCTCGAGCGCAGGCCGGACTTCAAGTTGATCCTCATCCCCCGCCACATCGAGCGGGGTGCAGCCTGCGTGGAGCTGGTCCGTCAGGCGGGATTTTCCGACTGCATAACGATGTCGGAGATTCTAGACGGTCGCAGCCGTCGGGAGGAGAGGGTGATTCTCGTCGATGTCATCGGAGAGCTTTTCAAACTCTACAGCCTCGCCACCGTAGTTTTTTGCGGAGGGAGCCTCGTCCCGAAAGGCGGTCAGAACATCCTCGAGGCCGCCGCTTGGGGAAAGGTCGTCTTCCACGGACCGTATATGGACGATTTCCGGGAGGAACGGATGCTGCTCGAAGAGGCGGGGGCGGGGATCACCGTCCGCAGTAAAGAGGAGCTCTTTGCCGGGATAGGGGACCTCCTGGAGCGCCCCGATGTTCTCCGCAGCAGGGGCGAAGCGGGGCGTCAGGCCGTGGCTACGAACAAGGGCGCCGCAGAGCGTTACGCCGCCCTTATCGCCGATGTGCTAAAATAACATCACGCCTCCGCCCGCCTGAGGTATTCGGTCCACTTGTTGTCGACCCAACGCTGGAACTGGTCCAACTGTTCCATGCTCATCTTCTTGAATCGCCCCTGCCGCTCCACGAAATTGATCACCGGCGCACGGGTCCCCTTTTCGGCCAGTGTTTTGCTCCGGCCGGTAAAGCGAAACTTCCCGTCTTCTATCTCGTAGAGAGCGACGATCCCCGTCTCCACGGCGAGGCGGCCTATCTTGACCGTATCCCGGGGGGGGAAGACCCATCCGGGGGGGCAGGGGGTGGCGATCTGGACGTAGCGGGTCCCTTTGATCCTCTTGGCCTTGACGAATTTGTCGTAGAGGTCGATCGGAAAGGAGGGGGAGCAGGTGGCCAGGTACGGGATGTCGTGGCCTTCCATGATCTTCATCATGTCCTTCTTTTGCTGCTGCTTGGTGAGGACGGGCGTAGTCGTGGTCAGCGCCCCCGCCGGGGTGGCGCTGGAGCGCTGCGTGCCCGTGTTCATGTATCCCTCGTTGTCGTAACAGACGAAGATGAAATCCGTCCCCCGCTCGGCGGCGCCGGAGAGGGCCTGGATGCCGATGTCGAAGGTCCCCCCGTCGCCGGCGATGGCGACGACCGTGATGTCGCTCCGGTTCATGGCCGTCAGCCCCGCCACGATGCCGGATGCCGATGCCGCGGTGCTTGCGAATGTGCAGTTCAGGCAGGGGATTCCCACCGATGTGATGGGATAAAGGCCGTGGAGGACCGTGAGGCAGCTCGCCGGGAGGGTGAGGATCGTATTTTCCCGGAGGGCCTTGAGGATATAGCGGTAAGCCAGGGAGAGACCGCAGCCCGAGCAGGCGCGATTCCCCGGCAGCATGTATTCTTCCTTGTTCACCTTAAAGAGCTTCTCTGGCATTGTTCACTCCGTCACACAGTTGAGCCACGTCTGCTGCTCCCGTTTACCCGCGGTGATGGCGGTGAGGGATGAGCGGACGGCATCGGCCAGCTCGCCGGCCTTTACATCGCGGCCGCCGAGGCCGGCGATAAAATTGTGGACCGGCGCATCGATGCCGGTTCCGTAGAGGGCGGCTTTGATGTCGGCGCAGAGCGCCCCCTCATAGCCGTAGCTGATGTTCTTCTCGAAGACAACGATCGCCGGCGCCTTCCTGAAGGCCTCGCGGACCTCCGCGCGGGGGAAGGGGCGGTAGACGCGGACGCCGACGACGCCGGCCCGGATTCCTTGCTCCCGGAGCAGGTCGGCCGCCGTCGTCGCCTCCGTGGCGATGGAGCCCATTCCGGCAATAAGGACCTCGGCGTCGTCCGTCCGGTAACTCCAGAGCAATCCGCCGTGTTCGCGGCCGAAGAGCTCGGCGTAGTCGCGGGAGGTCCTGACGATCACGTCGCGCGACTCCTCCAAGGCGTGCTGGAGCTTCCAGCGCATGTCCATGTAGCCGTCGCGGAGGACCCCCTCGGCATCCCGCCTTTGCCAGGGGAAGATGACCGGGTTGATGTTCCGGGGATCTTCCGGGCAGAGGATCGTATGGGGTTTGTACGGGGGGAGGAACTGGCAGACCTGATCGGCGTCGGGGATATCGACGGGCATCATGGTGTGGGAGAGGACAAAGCCGTCGTAGCAGACCATGATGGGGCAGTAGACCTCTTCGGCGATCCGGTAAGCCTGGATCACGGAATCCAGAATCTCTTGGTTGTCACGGCAGTAGATCTGGATCCAGCCCGTGTCCCGCTGGGAGATGGAGTCCTGTTGGTCGTTGAAGATCGACCAAGGGGCGCCGACGCCGCGGTTGATGCAGCACATGACGATGGGGAGGCGGGAACCCGCCGCCCAGTGGAGCTGTTCGTGCATGTAGAGTAGGCCGTGCGAGGAGGTCGAGGTGAAGACCCGGGCGCCGACGGTGGAGGCGGAAATGCAGACGGTCATCACCGAGTGCTCGCTCTCCACGCGGACGTATTCGGCCTTGAGTTCGCCCCGCTCGACCCAATTGGCGATTGTTTCGGTTACGGAGGTCGAGGGGGTGATCGGGTAGGCGGAGACGACCTGCACTTTGGCGAGCTTCGCCCCGTAGGCGGCGGCGGAATTACCGGTTATGATCTGGACGTTGCTCATTTAACGGCCTCCTCGTGCATCACCATCGTGATTGCTTTCGAAGGGCACTCTTCAGCGCAGATGCCGCACCCCTTGCAGTAATCAAGATCGATCTTCACCGGGACGGCGGCGGTGACGATCCCCTCCGGACAGTAGAGCCAACAGAGATAACAGGCAGGCCGGTTCTTGACGGAGGCGATGCACTTCGTCGGGTCGATGACCGGTGTGGCGTCCCGCCAGTCACCCGTTCTTCCCGCCTCGCCGACGGCCGGTTTGCACATCGCGGAGAGATTGTCGTCTTTGGTTTCCATAACGCACCTTCCATCCCTTTTTCTTCAGGCGTGGTTCCTTATACTTGCCTCTTCATAAGCGGCCCTCAGCGCTGCGATGTTTGTTGCTGAGGCCCCGCCGGAGAGCTTCCATTTCAGCCCCTTTTCCAGAGACTCGCGGGAGACGAGTCCCGTAGCGCGGGAGAGAACCCCAAGCATTGGGGTATTGACCATCGGCGCCCCTTCCTTGAGCAGATGGAAACGGATCGCGATCGCCGCCGCATCTGCTGCGGCGATATTGAAACAGCCGTGGATGTCGACTTCGTCCGCCTTCTTAAGGGTATTGACGATGAGCCACCCCTTCGGCTTCAGAGAACCGACGATATCGATGACACCGAAAAGCGACGGATCGAGGACGACGGCGATGTCGGCCTTTTCAATTTGCGAGAAGGTCCGGATCGGGGCGTCGGATATTCGCGTGGAGGCCGTAAGCGGCGCCCCACGGCGCTCCGGGCCGAAGGTCGGCGCCGACGTGACCCCCTTGAATCCCTGCAAGTAGGCAGCTTCGGCCAGGATCTGCGCTGCAATCACGACACCCTGTCCGCCGCGGCCGTGCCATATCACTTCATACATATCGCGTCCTTCATCAATAAATGGTATCGCCAAACCTTAAATAAAAAGGCCATGGTTTTTCCACCCATGGCCTTTAGGATACATTGTTGTTTACGGGTACTGACAGTTCCTAAAAACGACGGGTGATGGGCTTGATGCCCATCAAAAGAAGAGCGAGATACAACAGGAGGCCCCGGCGAATCAAGTCCTGCTGAAGATGCAATACTCTTCTTAACATACCGTTCATTTTCAGGAAACCCCAATGACAAAATTTCTGGAACCCTAGAATAAAAATCCGGCGGTGTCAATAGAGAAAAAACGGGCATCTTCCTATTTTTGAATGTCCGTCACCTTGAAAGTCGCCTCTTTCCCGCCTTCCAGGACGACAACGATCTCGCCATGGAGGGCGCTCTGGCGGATCACCTTTCCCCGTCCCTCGGGGGTCTGGACCATCTTTCCGCACTTCGGCATGTCCTTTTTCATGTCCGTATAACCCTCATATTCGTAGCCCAGGCAGCACATCAACCTCCCGCAGAGGCCGGAGATCTTTTCGGGGTTAAGGGACATGTTCTGCTCCTTGGCCATTTTGACCGATACGCGGTCCAGGCTCTGCAGAAGCGTCGCGCAGCAGACCTCCCGTCCGCAGATCCCGAGCCCCTTGATGATGCGGGCCTCCTGCCGCGCACCGATCTGCCGAAGCTCGATGCGGGTCCGGAAATTCTGCACAAGGTCCTTCACCAGGTCCCGGAAGTCCACGCGGTTCTCTGCCGTGAATGAGAAGACCATCTTGCTCTTGTCGAAAAGGCATTCCACCTCGATCAACTTCATATGAAGCTGCCGTTCGGCGATCCTCCGCGTGCAGAACTGCATGGCTTCCTGCTCCAGCCGCCGGTTGCTTTCACAGGTGAGCAGATCCTCGTCCGAGGCCATGCGGATCACATTCTTCAGATTGGCGGACAGCTGCTGGGCGGGGACGGCATAGACTTCTTTGGCCACCGTACCTACGGCCGGACCGTTTTCCGTATTGACCACAACGAGGTCGTCCCGCTTCAGCGGGAGATCGCCCGGGTTGAAGCTGTAAATCTTCCCTTCCTTCTTGAATTTGACGCCGACGATATTCTTCAAGGTTCGTCACCTCTATCATTTATATTCCTAGATGAGCTTAATCGCCATGGTCTCCAAAGTCAACGTCTTATTGGCATTCTTGTCGATGGCTCCGGCTGCCGCCTCGATTTCGGCGATATTGTGCAGAAGGTCGCATGCAGACAGACGTCCGGCGACGGCACGAATCACGTCGATCCGGTCCTGGAAGATCAGTCTTTCTGCCTCCTTGGTCTCGCGGAATACCAGGGCGTCACGGTAGCAGGTCGAGAGGATCTGGAGTCTTTCCAGGATCTCCTCCCGCTCCGTCCCGAAGCGACCCGCAAAGGCGAGTCTATGGAGCGGATCGGCTGAGTCGTCCAAAGACAGGCAATCCAGGATCGCGTTTCTTGGTGTAAGGTAGTCCTCTCGGTTCATCTCCAGGGCCTTACCGATGCTCCCGCCTGCCGAAGCGGCGACAACCGCCGCTGTATCCGCGTCGAGGGCGGCTTTTTCCCGGAGATACCTCTCCACGTCTTCCCGCGCCAGGGGGGAGAAACGGAGATGCTGGCACCGGGAGAGGATGGTCATCGGGAGGGCATACGGCCGGGCGGTCGTCAGCAGGAGGATGTTCCCCGCCGACGGTTCCTCGAGGGTCTTCAGGAGGGCGTTGGCCGCTGTGGCGTTCATCCGGTCAGCCTCCGGCATAATAAAAACCCGCCGCCTCCCCTCGCTGGGGCGAAATGTCATCTGTGCCTGGAGTTCCTTGACCGCCGCGATCTTGATGAACTGGCCTTCCGCCACAATCGTGACGATATCGGGATGGTTTTTGTGCTCTGCCTTCCGGCAGGATGGGCAGGTGTCGCAGGGGGGATCTTCCGCCTCGCAGTTCAAGGCCCGGGCAAAGACGGCGGCCGTGGTTCTTTTCCCGATCCCCTCCATCCCGTAAAAAAGATAGGCGTGGGCGATACGGTCCTTCGCCATGGCGCTCTTCAGAATCGCGATCTGTTTTCCGTGTCCGTATATCTCCCCGAATGTCATGAATTCCTCTGTCTCCCCGTCAACGGGAAGCTCCGATGCCCCGCCGCTTCCATTCGACTCGCGCTGCCGTCCATGTCGTGAATACAACGTGGTTTTAAGACAGCTCCGCCAGACAGCGGCAGACCTCCCGGTGGACCGTCTCGACGTCCGCCGCTCCGTCAATGATCCGGAAGCGGTCCGGTTCTCCGGCCGCGAGGGTCAGATATCCTTTTCTGATCCTCTCATGAAAGTCATAATCCTCATGTTCGAAGCGGTCTTCAGCCGTCTCCGGCTGGCCGCCGGCCGCTCTCTTTTGCGCCCTCGCCAGACCGGTCGCGACGGGAAGGTCAAAAAGCAGTGTCATGTCCGGCTTGAGCGAGAGGGCCGAAAAGGCGTTCAAAATCCGAATGAAGTCGGCGTCAAGCCCCCGGCCAAAGCCCTGATAGGCAACAGTCGCGTCTGCAAATCGGTCGCAGAGGATCAAGGTCCCTTCCTTAAGCGCTGGGAGAATGATTTCCCGGACGTGCTGGGCGCGTGCCGCGGCAAAAAGGAGGAGCTCCGCCTCGGCGCCGATGGTGCAGGAACCCCGGTTCAGCAGGATCTCGCGGATCCTCCTGCCGAGCGGCGTCCCTCCCGGTTCGGCGGTTTCGAAGACGGGGATGCCTCGCTCTGCAAGCGAAGCCGCCGCGAGCCTGATCTGGGTGGTCTTGCCGCACCCTTCACTGCCCTCAAAGGTGACGAATCGTCCTGTCATATTGTATTTTCACCATGGTATACAAGGTATGAGTCCGATTTCAGTTTTCAGTAAGGGACGCTTAGGAGATTTCTCCGAGCCCCCTGCCATTTTGAGCGGAGCGGCCGCCGGAAAATAGGTCTCGGCGCAAAGCGCCAGAGGGTTTTCCGGCAGTGCGATGAGGAGGAGCAGGGTCGAAAAAAGATCCTAAGTCTCGATAATAAATCGGTTTTCTACTACCAGAACACCATAAAACAGAGGGGAAAGCTGCGTTCCGTTTCCGGTGCGGCGTTCCCCTTTTTCTGTCCGACAACCGATGCGGATCTATTTCTCTTCGCCGGGCTTGATCGCCTCGACCGGACACTGTTCCGCACAGGTCCCGCAGTCCGTACAGAGTTTGGCATCGATGGAATATTTGTCTTCACCTTCGCTGATGGCCTCCACGGAACATTCGTCCTGGCAGGAACCGCAAGCAATACATTCATCGGTAATGATATACGCCATATCCTTCTTCTCCTTGTCTATTTTTTTTCCAGACCGGTCTATCCGGACC
>PNOO01000114.1 GCA_013824905.1 Syntrophus sp. (in: bacteria)
CCGCCAAAAAAGCCGCCGCACCCAAAGCCAAGCGCAAGAAGTGACGAACCGATACTGCCCTCCTGCGCAATGTTCTACAAGATCCTCTTAGTCAACCACGGGAAATCGCCTGTCTCGTCATCAGCGACTCAGAGGGCCACGACGCTATTATTTGAGGTTCATCCGGTTCTTACTCCTTCCTGTTATCAAGCGTCCGACAATCCTTGCAGAGATTCACCCTTTCGGGCGGTTATCAATGATAAAGACAGGAGTGATTTTCCTCTTGACTTTCCATACGCATAAGAGCACTTACTAACTATTATTTCTCTCATGCGCTCAGTAAATCCAACAGGCGCTACTTGTGACGAACCAGTAGAATTTGTGGCGAAATATAGGCGGGCGCGTTCACGCTGACACCAACGACCAAAATTTGAGCGATATGGTGACCAATACAACACCCAAGAAGACGACGTCAAAGAAGCCCACCACGACGAAGCTTTCGGCTTCAACTAACTCTCAACGGTTCGAACCGGCGAAGCTCGACTCGCTTTTCGAGATACTGGACGCTATCGCCTGGATAGACGCCCCCTCAAGCAAGCGAGTGGCACAGTTTGCCGGCATTGATCCGCGCACTGCTGGCAAGTTGCTCAAAAATGCTGTTCAGATCGGATTGGTCGATACTGTGAGTACAGGGTATGTGTTAGTATTGCCATAACCCTACAAGGGCTCACAGGATCAGAAGAAGGCTGTGGTCAAGGAAGCTCTGGTACGCCTTCCCTTACTGACAAGCGTGCGTCAGTTTCTCAGGCTTGGCGATAAAACGGAGGTAGCACTACGTAAGGCCGCAACGGTCGCAGGCATTTCGCCTTTTGTTCCTGCAGACCTCAACCCGCTTCTTGAGTGGGCACATTCGCTGGGCGCTCTTCAGCCGAGCCTTGTAGCCGAAGACCTCATAGATGCGGCTGAAACCAAGAAGGAACGTCGTCACCTGGAGGCGAAGGATCAGCGAGTTGCATTCTTGTCCCACAGTTCGGCGGATAAGGCTTTCATCCGGCAGCTGGCTGCTGATCTCACTGCAAACGGGATCAGCGTGTGGCTTGATGAGCAGCGCATACGCGTGGGCGACTCTATCCCAGAGAAGATCGCCCAAGGTTTGGCTGAGTCTGACTACTTCTTGATTGCCATGAGCCAGAAGTCGAGTGAGTCGGCATGGGTGCAAAAAGAACTGAACAGCGCATTGATGTCCGAGGTGCAACGCCGCAAGGTCCACATTCTGCCCCTCAAACTGGATGACACGACGATGCCGCCAATCATCGCCGATAAGAAGTATGCCGATTTCTCGAAGTCGTACAGGGCAGGACTAGATGACTTGCTCACAGCATTGAAAGGAAGCATATGACTACAGAGGAAAAGAAGGTCCGACAGATGCCGAAGGGTGGGCGGAAAGGCGGTAGCAGCTTCCCACGCGTTGCGCTAAAAGACGCCATCGGTTATGCGCGTAAGCTCGTCAGCAGAACCCATACGGCGCCTCAGCCTAAAGATGTGATCTTCTCGGGCGTATTTGGAGCAAAAGGAGGCAAAGGCGGAGTCCGCATAGCCGCCCTAAAGCAGTACGGCTTCCTCAAGGGTGACGTGAAGACGAACTTTTCCGCAGATGACTTGGCAAAGAAGGTTGCAGCAGCGCCGTCAGAAGAGCTGGTCCCGTTGTACCGCCAGGCAATGCTCAAACCCAAGATCTTCAAAAAGTTGTTCGACACCTTCCAAGGCGACAAGGTATCGAAGGCTAAGCTGAAGCAGAGGGCGGCAGACCTCAAGGTACACCCAGACGAGACATCAACCTGCGTGGATTTATACGTTTCTGGTATGACGATCGCAGGGCTTGTGACCGTCGAGGGGGATCAAGTCAATCATCTGGCGAGTGATTTTGCTACGGCGTCAACTGCAATCGCGGCTGACGTAGAGGAACTGGAATCTATAAACGAAGAGTCGGGCGGTGAGGAGCCATCCGAAGCTGAAGACAGCAATGGTGAGAGGGCTGGCGTAGCGGCAAGCGGTGCCAATGACGATGGGAAGGTCATAGGCCCCGGTCAATCGGGCCCGCGAGCAGTCTTCAATGTTAATGTCACGCTCGATTCGAGTTTAGACATCGAGAAGCTCCAAAAGCAGCTCGAACTGCTAAAGCGCTTCGGCGCCATCTAAACCAATTCTACCTGAGAGCCATTGTGCAGTCCATTGGCTTGACGTCTTCCGCGTAGGGGTGTACCTCGCGATGACGCCTAACCCTTCATTCTAGCGGGCCGCCTTCGACAGCTTCTGAATTCAAAAGTTCAGCATTTTTAGTGATAATCTTCGATAGCGTCAATTGTTGCCTGCCGTTTGTTTGTAGGTGAATGAGAGAAAAGTACGCATCAACCGGATGAACCTCATTTGAGGAGTTCGTTAACGTTGCCCAGTGACTCCAAATCCATCACGCGATCGATGATCGCATCGGCCTGGCCGGCGGGAAGCGCCCCCGAGGTCAGGTCCTTGAATTTCGCGATCAGCTCCTGCTCCGAAAGGGGATTTTCCGGGTCTCCCTTCGGATACTCATTGTCCCCATAAAGCATTTGTCCATCTTTCAGGGCGATCGTCACACGAGCCGGCCACTTGCGGGGATAGGCTCCGGTAAGGTCGGGATCGCCTCCCACCTTGATCTTTTTCATCAGCTCCTTAAGATCCTCGTCTTCGAGTCTCTCCAGGGTGAAATCACAGGGCTGGACATGGCCATAGCGCAGCGCCGTCGCCACGCAAAAAGGCAGGTTGAATTTCGCCAGGTAAGGCGTCTCGGGAGCGATGTTTCCCAGAAGGTCGATCGCGGCCTGATAGATCCAAAGATCGACCGTTTCCACTTCGGAAGGCCTCAGCGTCCTGCCGCCGCTGGCCAGGAGCACGGCGTCTACGGCGGAATGCGTGTGGCCGCAGGAGGCGTGATACTTGATCGAGTTGCGCTCTGAGTGAAACACCTCGCCCAGATCCGCGATGCATTTGCCTTCGTCGAAATCCTGTGAGGTGGCGCGGAAAAAACCTTTCTCCCCCTCCAGGATTCTCCTTGCCCCGGTAAAACCCTCTTTGGCGAGCAGCGCCGCCAGCAAACCGTTCATTGCGGCCTTTCCCGCATGCAATTGTTTGCTCATCGCGCTTTCCCCGAGAAACTCCCACAGTCCCGCCGCCTGGGTCCCCGCCGATCCGATCGCCCAGGCAAACTGGTCTTCATTGAGATGCAGCAATTTGGCCGCCCCTGCCGCCGCTCCGAATGTCCCGCAGGTCGCCGTCGTGTGCCAGAAACGGTAATGGGTTTCTCCCGCAGCCAGCGCCACCCGGATACCCACCTCGTAGCCTACGGAAATGGCAACGATCAGCTCCTTTCCCGAAACCCCTTCCCGTTCACCGGCGGCAAGTACGGCAGGGAGGATCGCGGCGGCGGGGTGGAGGATCGATTCCCGGTGCAGGTCGTCCATCTCGACGATATGGGAGGAAGCGCCGTTCAGCAGGGAGGCCAAAAGGCAGTTGGTCTTGGCGCCATCGGGAATGGATGTGGCTTCGGGGGCGCCGCCCAGAGTCCGGACGACCTTTCTCATCATCCGGATCGGCGGAAGGTCCTTCCCCGCGTAAGCGGAACCCAGCCAGTCGAGTAAAAAGACCTTCATCTTGGCGACGTGATCCGCCTTCAAGTCGTTGAAGGTGACGCCGCAGAAATACCCGGCCAATCGGTTTGACAGAATTTCTCCGGACATCGCTTTTCCCTCCTTTAAAAAGCCCCCTCCTTGGCCAGCGCAATAAAGTGGGCCACGTCGATCTGCTTCGGGCAGACATGGGAGCAGGCCTTCGAGGTGTGGCAACGGTAGATTCCCTCCTCGCTGTACAGGAGATCCAGCCGCTCCTCCTTTTCCTTTTCCCTGGAATCCATCATCCGGACGATGCCGGCCATCGCCGCGTTGGGGCCGATAAAGGTCCTGTTCCCGCTGATGCAGGCCTCGGCGCAACAAAAGCAGTTGATGCAGCGCGTCGCCTCTTCATACCGGGCAAGCTCCTGGGGAGAAATCCGGTGCTCCGTCATGCCGGGGGGAAGTTCTTTCGGTTTGATGAGATACGGTTTCGCCCGGTGGACGCGCTCATAGGCCTTCTCCCAGTCCACCACGAGATCCCGGATCACCGGGGCGACCGATACCGGCGCGATCTTGAATACCGTTGTGCCGAACAGGGTGACGGCGTTTTCCACCAAGAGCTCGCAGGCAAGCATCGGCCTTCCGTTGACATTCACCGAGCAACTGCCGCACTGAGCATGCTCGCAGGACGACGCCCAGGCCAGTGTGGCGTCCTGTTCCACGTTGATTCTCCGGAACAGATCGACGAACCGCAGGATCGGGCCGGAGTCAAGCCTATAGGTCTGAAACCATCTCGCCGATCTATCCGGGTCGTAACGTTTTATCGTGAGCGTCAGAGAATAAGTCTTGGTCATCGAGTTCTCCTCAATATTTTCTCGGCATGATCCGGAACTGTTCGTAATACTCCCCCTTGGCGTCACAGATGCCCATATCGATGGGGCGTTTCCCGAAGCTGACCTTGCCGAAATCCGTCATGGAAACGAGCGTATGGAACTGAAACTCGTCGCTGCGTTCGGGATAATCCTCCCGGAAATGCGCCCCCCGGGATTCCTTTCTCATCAGGGCGCCCTGGGCGATGGCCATCGCGCTGTCGAGGAGATTGTCCAGCTCCCACCGCTCCAGCAATTCCTGATTCATCCTCGTGTCTTTCGTGGAGATGGCGACCTTGGCGACCCGCTGTTTGAAAGCGATCAGGGACGCGATTGCCTCCTGCATCCCCTTTTCGATACGGAAAACGCCCACTTTACGGGTCATCACCTCCCGCATCTCCTGACGGATAAGGCCGACATTTTCCTTTCCCTGCGCCTCGAGATAACTAGTAAACAGGGCCAGCGTGGCCTCTCCCGCTCCCTTCGGCGCCGGCGCCAGCTTTTCCTTGAGGCCGGAGAGCACCCTTTCTCCGGCGTAACGGCCCATCACCAGTAGCTCCAGGAGCGAATTGGTGCCGAGGCGATTGAATCCATGAAGGCTCGCGCAGGCGCACTCACCGACGGCGAAAAGGCCCGGCACGACCGTATTGGCGGTCGTCAGCACCTCTCCATGCTCGTTGGTCGGGATCCCCCCCATATGGTAGTGGTTGCTCGGCCGTACGGGGCAGAGCTGCGTACGCGAGTCCAGATTGGCGTAAGTCTTGAAGAAGCTTGCCACCTCCTTCAATTTGACCTCGTGGACATAGTCGGGCAGGTGGCGCAGATCAATCCAGACATGCTCGATCTGATGGTCGGGGTCCATGATCCCTCTTCCCTCTCGGATTTCCGTCTCGATCGCTCTGGCAACAATGTCGCGGGGCGCAAGGTCTTTCATCTTGGGGGCATATCGCTCCATGAACGGTTCCAGCTCTTTGTTGCGCAGGATTCCCCCCTCGCTCCGCAGGGCTTCGCTGGCCAGAATGCCGGGTCCGACGATCCCCGTCGGATGGAATTGGACGGCTTCCGGATCCATCACCGGCAAACCGGCCCTCAGGATCACCGCCAACCCGTCGCCTGTGTTGTTGCGGCAGTTTGTCGTAATCCGAAACACCTGCCCGGAGCCGCCGGTGGCAAGGACCGTCGCCTTGGCCAGTACGGTGATGAACTCCCCCTCCTTGACCTTGAACAGGACGGCGCCCACGCAGCAGCCCTCGTTGAAAAGGAGTTCCGTGACGACGGTCGTATTGATGAACCGGGAGCCCCCTTTGAGCGCCTCCCCCCAGGCGGTATCCATAATCCCCTTGCCCGTCCGGTCGGCCACGAACACGGCCCGCAAGGCGTCCCCTTTGCCGAACTCCACGGTGTGGCCGCCAAACTGCCGTTTGCTGATATTTCCCCCTTCATCCCGGCTGAAGTGTATTCCCTTGCGCTCCAGCCATTGGACCTCCTCCCAACCTCCGTCGACGATCTTCTTGACGACGTTCTGGTCGGAGGCGCAGTCGCCCCCTTTCCAGGTATCGAACATATGGTAGAGCGACTGGTCCGTCTTGTCCTTCGGATCGACGGCGGCCATCCCTCCCTGGGCTGTGCTGGTGTGGGATTTTTGCGGGTGAGCCACCTTGGTCACTGTGAAGATCAAAAGATCGGGCCTCCGTTCATGGAGGTGTGCCGCACAGCGTAAACCGGCTCCGCCCGCCCCGATAATCAGAACATCACAGGTTGACGTAGAATGGATGTGCAGCTTTTTCCCCATAGCGATTCCTCTTTATGAAGCCCCCCGGCCGCAGGGCAGGGCTTGTGGGTTGCGTTCCGGGTCACACGGACAAAATGAGCCTGAAGGCCAAAACCGTAAGGACCGCGATGACGACAGCGATGAGCGCCGTCACCCCGGCCCTCAGTGTCCGTGAAGAGGCGTAGTCGGCCATGATCGAAAAGAGGCCGTACCCTGCATGGTAAAGCGCCGAGACCGCCAGAGCGAGAGTAACGACCCGGACAAAGGCATTTTGCAGCCGCACGACGACGGTCTGGGCCCCATCGGCGAGGCCCGGATTCAGGTACGCGAATAAAAGATATGCCGGCATGGTGATGAACAGGAATGACCCGCTGATCCTCTGGAGTTTCCAGAAGAGAGAGTGACGACCTCTTGCCGTTCGGGAATCGACGACATAAGCCGTGACGGCGCCGGCGAAAAACATCATCAACCAAAAAAAGAAGGCCGACATTCTCTGGTTTTTCAGAATCACCAGAAGTCCGACCATTGCGGCGTATGCCGCGCTCAGACCAAAGGTCCAACGGATCATGGTCTCATCGCCGCGCATTCCGAATAATTCATACAGAATGAGACGACCGCCGTTCAGGGCGTGAAAGCTCACAAACAGCGACAAGATCCAGGCAAGAAAAACAAAGAAAGGCCGGGCCGGAATGTTCATGCCGGTATAATAGACGTTGGGCGTCTGCCATGACCAGAGGGTAACCATATGGACCATCAGAGCGATGACGAGCCCGATCCCTGTGACCCTGTGCAGCCAACTGATCACGTAATACCAGCCGCGGGTCTTTGCGTAACGGGAAAGAACGGGCAACTTCTCGAGGATCGGCAACAAAGCGGCGCCGATCCCTTGACTCTCTTCCGGAACTTTCATAGACGTTTTCCTCAGAGCGGAGCAACGATGATCATGCTATACAAGAAAGGATGGAGAATATCAAGATCCGGCGACGGACGAATCGGATCAATTGCTGCTAAGACCTTTTTTCATGATCAAGCGGGACAACATTCGCAGTTGACATACAGACAAATTTCAGCTAAAAATTTCAGCCAAGGAACAAAAAGTCAACCCTCTTACCACTGATCAATAACGTCCTGCATTGCGGTTGAACGAAAAAGCATAGCGGGACAATCGATAATTGCCGTTTCAAGGCCGGAGCGGGCGGATCCGGTGTCGCCGGCAGCAGAAGCAGCCTGCCGCGCTGATCCCCTGCCGGTAAAGACGAATACGATGCCGTGCTTGAGTCATAAGACGGAACCCCTTTCCATGTCATTACAATCAATAAGGAGGGAAACGATGCGAACAACGAGACCAGGCTACACCTTTTCGGTATGGTTAACGGCCCTTGCCGCAGTCTTCGCCTTTTCGGCGATCAACCCGGCTCACGCAGCGGAGCGCAAGTCGATCCGCTGGGCCACGTCCAGTACGGGTTCTTACGGCTACAAGGTCGCGGCCCAGATGATCAAGGTGTTGGAGGACGCGACCGGCGGAGAATACACCGTCACCGTCAATCCCTATCCGTCGACGACCGGCGCCATGAAGGCAACGATGGACGGCGAGGCGGAGATCGG
>PNOO01000115.1 GCA_013824905.1 Syntrophus sp. (in: bacteria)
GTGACCCGCCGCATATTCATCCTGCGGGCGCACATCGATAACGGTGATAAGACCCTTTCTCACCTGATCAACCAGGTCTTTACGATCAACAGGCTGAAGCTCCTCTTTGGCGTGAAAATAAGCCGCCGCTATCTCGCGTATTTCGCCGATGCGTTCCTCCGCAAGAATGCGCAGCGCACGAAGAAAGTGCGCGACGGACTTTTCGGCGAGGCGATAAACAACATTTTGCCCGTTCTTCGAGGAATCAACAAGACGCGCCGCATGCAAGACCCGCAGATGCTGTGAAGTATTGGCTATTGACAACCCACTTTTGCGGGCAAGGGTTTGAACATCCTGCGGCGCTTGGGAAAGGAGATCCAGAATTTCCAGGCGTGCGGGCGCGCAAATCGCTTTTCCGACCCGGGCGATCTGTTCATACACGGTCCTGTGATCAGGCAAATTGTTCATGGGATTCTCCAATATTCAATTGAACACTTGAATACAGGATGTGCAGGTGCAAGTCAAATTATTTTTTCACCCGAAGCCCTCACCGCTTTCCGAGCTTCGGGTGAAAATAATTCCATGATGACGCGGGAGTTGCGTTATGACTTCAGGTTATGACAGTAATCCTTCCAGCAATTCATCGTCCCAGACAGATTATGCCTCCAGATCCTTTTTGATCCTCTCAAACTCATCCTTTGTAATCTCCCCCACGGCATAGCGTTTCTTAAGGATGTCGAGAGGGCTTTCACCTGATAAACTCTTCGGCTTTGATTTTGCCTCTCTGGCAAACCAGTATATCGCCGCCACAACCGGGATGGCGAGTAAAAGCATCCCCATAAACATTCCTCCATATCCAAAACATCCGAAATTCATCATTGGCCCCATCCTTTTCTGAAGTCACAATCATAACTCAAGGTTCCTGGTTTTCCTTATCCTCGTTCCCGACGCCTGCGTAGGTCCCGACGTGATCATGACCTCCGTGTGTCGCCTGTTGCTGTCCTCCGCTGATCTGCCCGTGGCCGTGATCCGTCTGTACAGTTTTCTGCAATCGCGCCCCATGGATATCCGCCATGTGGTGCGGTCCGCCTCCAGCGGTAAACATACTAAAAAACATGACGGCCATCATTGCCAATCCTATTCCCAACATGGTATAAAACCTCCTCGTATGGATTTAATGTAAGAGATATCGATTGCCGGGGAAACTCCCGTTCCCCGGCAATCGGCCCTTCAGACATCCCTTAACTATTGAATCTGTCCATTGGACGTACTGATCCTGGTATGGAGAGCTTGCATCTCCGTAAAGGTCAGGCCTGATTGGTTCTGAACCGACCCCATGAACGTAATCATTGCGCTTGCCAGTCCGCTTGTCCCTGCGCCGGATGAGAGCGGATTGTTACCAGTCCCCATCATCCCGCCCATGCCGCTCATCATTATTTGGGCGTTTCCCATCATGCCATTCATGATGCCATCCGAGGCATCGTTCATCATTGCGGTGACGATACCCGAAGAGAACGGCATCCCGATGCTGCTTGCGTACTGCGACATGGCGGCCAAGACAATCCCATAGTTGCGCATCTCTTGGGTTGCTCCGCTTCCCGACCCGGGGTTCAACGGATTCATCGGATGGGTATAGAGAATGTTGTTGACCGAAAAGTAATTCCCCATCGCCGTGTTGGCCGCTGCTATGTTCGCAGGGGTCATGCCGCCGCTCATCGTTTGAGCCCTCGCCTGGGCCATCGAGGTAAGAGGTGTTATCTGCACCCCGCTCATCACCGTACCGGTGACTGCCTGGGGCATGACGCTCGTCATCACATCACCGGGCTGCATGGTCATAGAAATGCCTGTCGCCTCATCCGTATATGTCCCTCCGCTCATCCTCAACATGATAGGCCCTGAGTAAGCGCCGATGGAGACGGTGAAATTCCCTTGCGCGTTCGTGGTTCCGGTTCCGATCTGGGCACCCATCAGGCCGTTGCTAATAGCAAACGCCGTTACGGTTGCGCCATTGACGGGACCTTTCACCGCCGTTCCCGTAATCACGCCATCGACACTGGAAGTCGCCCCATCGCCGCTCCCGCTCCCCCCGCCACAACCGAACAACAGTAATGACGAGCCGATTGCCAAGATGAAAACCATCATTGGCCATACACTTGTATATTTTTTCATTTTAATCTCCTTTACGATTAATGGTGCCGCCTCACATAGATACCGTCTGAAACATGCGCCGCAGTACCAAGTTTAAAACTATGAACAATCATCTAATGATCATTGTAACTCATGTCAACAAACCTCCAACCCACACAAACGCGAGCGTCACCAGCTCATTTCTCTACCGATACTTAACTATACCGTCATTATAACGCCTGAATTGGGCCGTCTTTGAACCGGACGATCCCTCGGGCGGGCAGGTCCTCCAGTTTAGCCACCATAGCTGTGAAGCCCGGAAAGGATCAGGTTCACGCCGAGGTAGCAGAAGATGGTGGCGCTGAAGCCCACGATAGACAGTATGGCCGCCCTCTTGCCCCGCCAGCCGCGAGTGATCCTTGCATGCAGATACGCCGCATAGATGAACCAGACGATGAGCGACCACGTTTCTTTCGGATCCCAGCTCCAGTATGTCCCCCAGGCGACATTGGCCCAGAAGGCGCCCGTGACAATCCCGATGGTTAAAAGCGGGAACCCGATCGCGATGGTCTTGTAGCCGATCTCGTCGAGTGCGGCAGCGGAGGGAAGGAAGCCCCAGAAAGACCCCGGTGACTTGGGGGAGAGCTTCTCCGATCTGGCCTTGAAAAGATAGAGGATGCTGACGCCGAAGGAGACGGCAAAGGCGGCGTATCCGACAAAACAGGTGACCACGTGGGAAATGAGCCAGTTGCTTTGTAAGGCCGGCACCAACGGCTGAATGTCATTGGGATTCAATGAAGCATAGGCCATGATGATAAAAGGGAAGGGAACGACAAAAGCGCCCACCGTCCGGATCTTGAACTTTCTCTCCAAGACAAGATAGATCAGGGCGATCGTCCAGGCAAAAAAAGCCAATGATTCATACATATTCGTCAGAGGCGCCCGTCCGATCCCCATTTGGTAGGATTCATACCACCGCATACCGATCGCCGCGGTTTCCACTACGACGCCGCCGACCAAGGACAGGGTAGCCGCCTTCCCCAACCCATCGGACCGGAACGCTAGGTAAGAGATGTAAAGCACCATGGCGAAAAAATACACAAATGTGGAAATTCCGAATAGCAACGAATTGGTCATTAAGAAACCTCCTTCAGGCTCTGGATCATCGGCTCCATCTCTCTTGCAAAGGCGTCGCGGTTTTTATTTGCCGTCCCGCCGATCGTCAATTCACTTCTCCCTTTTCTATCGGTTCTCAAGGAGACCCATAACTTTTTGTGCGACATGAAAAAAGCGATCATGATACCCGCAATCAGCATCACAGAACCGAACCACACCAGGATCTCTCCCGGATCCTTGTTGACCTGCAGTCCCGTATATTTTTTCAGCTTCAAATCCTTCACGCGGAGATAGTAATCACCGCCGCGCCGTTTATCATAATCGGGATTATCCATCAGGAGCCACACCTCGGTCTCTTCCCCCTTCTCCGGGTAGACATGGACGTCAAGCGCTCGACCTCCTTCCGATCCGTCCGGCAGGTGATGATGTTCCTGATAATCGGCTATCGCCACCTTGTCGGCCACACCGGGAATGTCGACCTTCTGGCCGAAGGGCGCCGTTACCGTTCCTTTTAGAGAACCATCCCTGTTCACGACGTCGATCGCCACCTCGTCGGGCTGCCCGCCGTAGCTGGACTGGTAAAAGGTAATACCCTCGAAGGTCAGAGGATCGTTCACCCGGATGGTTTTTCGGATGATCTCCTTGCCGTTCTGAAGGATGGAAAGATCACTGCGATAATCCATCGGGGCGCCGCTGGGATAGAATTCGGCGTTGAACGTATTGCATTTGACTTGGAAATTTAGATTTTTGATCTTCCCGGCCCTGGTTTCTAACTGGGAAATCATCTCCCCTTCGAAAATGTTAACGTACCCCTTATAACCGAAAAAAGAACCGACCAGGGCGCCGAGAAAAATGATCAGAATACTGAGATGGGTCAGGAAAAAAGCCAAACGGCTGTATTTCCCTTTTTCAAAGAAATAATGCCGCCCGCTGTCTTCTGCAGTGGTCGCCACGGGTTTGCCGGAAAAGCCCTTCCCGACCAACTCCAGCATTTTCTTTTCTACAGTATCCAAGGGGAGGGCGTACTTGATCGTTGTCAGATCCTGTAGGGAATTTCCGAGGTCTTCGTCAAGGATGAGGTTTCTTTTTCTCAACCCGGCCATGATTCCCCGGTAGCGGTCCATCGTGCAGACGGTGATGCTCATGGCCAGCAGCGCCAGGCAGGCGAGGAACCACCAACTGTGATACATGTCGAAAAGACCGAGTTTATTGAAAAGGGCAACGGTCCCCGGTTGATAAAACCGGTAATATTCTTGAAGCGGCTTGTTTTGCTGAATGATCGTTCCGGCAATAGAGAGCGCGGAAAGTATCAACAAAAGGAAGACGACGAGCTTCAGGGAGGTCAGGAAATCCCATACCTTTGTCGTCCAATCGGTTTTCGTTGTCTTTACAGGTTCATCAGCAGACATAAAAAATTCCCTCTCTCAAAAGAAAAACCCCTTGCTTTCCAAAGGCCATGATGACACACAATGCCGTCCCTGGCATACTTCCAACTCACTGAAATAAGTCCTTATTTTGTAATCTCGGATTACTGCCCCTCATGATTTCATTCCATCTCCTTGCCTTCTATACCCGGTGGCCATACTTTTTATCCACCAACTCGATGACCTGTTCGACGGTCAACCCCTCCGACAGCTTCTCGCGGATGAAATTCTTTTCCTCCACTGCCCCCCTCGGCATATCGCAGGTACATGTTTCAAGAGAATCCTCTCCGCATCCATCGCAGGCGCATTTGAAATTCTTCGCCACGGCGATCACCTGCGCCTCGTCAACCTTGCCGACGAAAGACTGCCGGACAGAATCAGATGTTGAAGGCGCTTGAGAAGATCTATCCTGCTTGAACACGGTCGTCCCTATTTCGATAAGTAGACCGAAAAGAAAGATTATACCGATAACAAGGGCTATTGTTTTAAAGGAGGGGCCGGATGACTGGCGCTGCAAATTCTCTTTGGGTGCTCTGATGATCTCTTCACCGCATGCCACGCAAAGGAGGGCATCCAGTTTGTTGAACCGTGCACAGTTTGGACACTTCCGTTGGGTGCCTTTTACCGCTTTTTGCCCCGGTATCAGCTTTTCTCCACATTCGGCACAGAATGTAGCATCTCCAGAGTTCTCAGAGTTACAGTGAGCGCATCGAGTGCGGATTACCTGGGATGCCCCACATTTTTTACAGAATTTGGCCTGCTTTGGATTCTCGATCCCACATTGAATACATTTCATTTCATGCTCCTCTCTATGGCTCGTCACTATGCTCATCCCCTCGACACATTTTCGGAATTAGTATGTGGGGACGGTAGCATTTTCTTACTTATGTTCAATATTCTTACCCTGTCAGGCGCTTTTGTCTCATGGGGATCCGAATGACTCATCCCGCGCATCATCAGAATATGCCCCAAGGGACAAATGAGAAGCAATGCGTAATAACCCCATGATCCCAGTACCCCAAAAGACGACAATGCCCAAATACCGATTAATGGAATGGCGCAGCAAAGTACCATGACCAGGAAATGGTTTCGCCTGATCTTTGGAAATATTGATTTAATCATTCCTGCTCCCTCATCACTGTTACGCACCCTCTCTCTTTTTTACTGCAATTGAAAAGTGGTTACACAGGTCTTGCTGTCCGGAAACGTTTCAATCGCGCCTTCGGCTAAGAGATCCCCTCCCCGAACGCTAACCCTGATCCTGCGGTTTCTCGGAAGCCAGATTTCAAAAAAACCATTTTGCAGGGTAGTCATCGTTTCATCGACCAGGACATTTTTATTATCCTGGTCAACGGCCTTTACAGAAAACGTTTGCTGGACCAGTTCCCCCTGACAGGAGGAGAAATTATGCGTAATTCATGTGTGCGTCCCTTTTATGTAGGGCGCCAAAGCGACTACCATTTTCCCTTCCGGAAGCGGGATCTTTTTGACCTTTCCACCGGGAAATTGGAAGACCACCTCACGGGAATTCACGGAGCTTTTGATCTCCTTATTGGACCACTTCCATTGGTTGGCAATGGCAATGGCCTGAAGGGCATCGACGTTCTCCAACACATATTCATCGGATTTCTCGCCACTTTGGAGGTTATTCGCGAGAAACGCGGAAATGATCCCCAGTAGGAGAATAAACCATAGTAAGAGAGACTTCATATGCTTCCTCCATTATTTTCTTCCTCCACCAGCAGCCCATCCGACAGACGCAGAACCCTCCGGGCATACCGGGCGCACTCGGGATTGTGCGTGACCATGATGATGGTCATGCCGTCGGAATTGAGCTCCTGCAGGAGGTTCATCATCTCCCGGGTGTTCTTCGTATCCAGGTTTCCGGTGGGCTCATCGGCCAGCAGGATGGGGGGCTTGTTCACCATCGCCCGGGCAATGGCCACCCGTTCCTGCTCCCCGCCGGAGATCTGGCTGGGAAGTCGCCCGCCCTTCCCGGCGAGACCCACCCGGCCAAGGGCCTCTTCGGCCATGGCCCGTTTCTGCTTTTTTCGGATGTTGACCGGGGT
The DNA here is from genome assembly GCA_013824905.1 of Syntrophus sp. (in: bacteria). Lineage (GTDB taxonomy): Bacteria > Desulfobacterota > Syntrophia > Syntrophales > UBA5619 > JAKAFS01. The sequence continues at coordinate 6,716 of PNOO01000115.1, forward strand.
CAGCGGAAGCATCACGTTTTCCCGCACGGTCAGATAAGGGATCAGGTGGAAACTCTGGAAGACGAAGCCCAGATAGTTCCGGCGAAAGTCGGCCCGCTCTTCGTGTCCGAGGGCATAGACGTCGATCTCATCCACCCAGTACTTTCCCCGGCCGGGGCTGTTCAGCGCCCCCATCACGGTCAGGAGCGTTGACTTGCCCGACCCCGATTCACCCATAATGGCGATCAATTCGCCGGACGCAATGTCGAAGTTGATGCCGCGAACGGCCAGGACCGCGGCCTCTCCCTCGCCGTATTGTTTGCTCAAGTCGTCGACCTCGATAAAACTCATTTTCTTCCTCCTAAAGGGCCCGCAGGGCTTCACAGGGGTCCAGCCGCGCAGCGACGCGCGCCGGATAGTAGCTCGCCGCAAGGCCGAGAACGATGGCGAGGGCCAGGGCCGCCCCGGCCAGCCAGGGGTCAACGGGAACGGCAATACCGTGGCCGCCGTGGCCGCCTTCGGCGGCGAAAAAAAGGAGCGCGATCTTGGTCGCCCCCAGGCCCAGGAGATAGCCCAGCACACCAGCCAGAACCGAAACGATCCCCGCCTCCAACAAAATGATCTTCATGATATGGCTGCTCCGGAAGCCGATGGCCCGGAAGATGCCGATTTCGGCGGTCCGCTCCCGCACGCTCCCCATCATGGTCACCAGCACCACCAGCGCGCCCACCAGGACCACGATCGCCGAAAGGCCGTAGGACGCCTTGCGGAACTGGTTCAGCGTCTCCATCCGACCCTCCACCACCTGCTTGATCGCCATCACGTTGGCCCCGGGAAGGATTTCGGAGATCTGCCGCACCATCTCCTCGATGGGGCAGCCGGAGCATAACGCGGCCACTTCGGCCAGCGAAATCCGCCCTTCTTTGTGCAGGATCGATTGGGCGGTGACGAGGGGGGTGAAAAGGATATGGTCATCCTGGGAACCGGTGGAATCGAGGATTCCCGAAACCACAAGACTCCGGCCGTTTACGGCCACGGCCTTCCCCACGTCGAGCCCCAGGACCCGGGCGGCTTCCGCCCCGGCCAGAACCCCCTCCTCATCCGGAAGGCTCCCCTGAATCTTCCACCAGGGGCGGAGTTGGGAAGCGACCTGAAAATCCATCCCGGCCAGGAG
>PNOO01000116.1 GCA_013824905.1 Syntrophus sp. (in: bacteria)
AGGCCGAAGAAGGCGATGCCGACCAGGTAGCCGATGAAGAAATAGGCGTTAAAGAAGGCAAGACTCAGGGCCATGAAAAAGATGACGACGAAGATGTTGATCATCCCTTTCTGGGCGTAAAGCGTGCAGATCCTGACCACCTCCTTGCTGTCGGCGATCGAGGCCTCCTTTTTGTCCAGCTTGATATGATTCTTGATGTAGACGACGGCCTGGTAGGACCCCGTGACAACGGCCTGTATGGAGGCGCCGGTGAACCAGTAGATGACGCAGCCGCCCATGAGGAGTCCCAGGATGATCTCCGGCTGGACCAGGCTAAGCTTGACGATGACGTTTCCGAAGAGGCGCTCGAGAAGAATGATGATCCCGAAGACCATCGTGGTTGCTCCGACAACGGCGGTGCCGATGAGGACCGGTTTTGCCGTCGCTTTGAATGTGTTGCCCGCACCGTCGGCGGATTCCAGGTAGTGCTTCGCTTTCTCGAAGTCCGTTTCAACGCCGAAGTGCTTCTTGACCACCTCCCTGGCGTCCTCGCGGCTTTCGATCATGGAGAGTTCATAGATGGACTGGGCGTTGTCCGAGACCGGACCGAAGCTGTCCACGGCGATCGTCACCGGACCCATACCGAGGAAACCGAAGGCGACAAGGCCGAAGGCGAAGACCGGGGCGGCAAACAGAAACTCTTGCGGCATCAGACCCATGACCGAACCGGTCTGGGAAACAAGGTATGCGATAAGCATCAGGAGCAGGATGATCAGGCCTTCCCAGAAGGCAGAGAAGTTTCCGGCGACAAGACCCGAGAGGATGTTCAGGGAAGCGCCGCCCTGGCGGGAGGCGTTGACGACTTCTTCGCAATGGCGCGACTTGGTGCTCGTAAAGATCTTGGTGAATTCGGGTATCAGCGCCCCGGCGATGGTCCCGCAGCTGATAATGATGGAAAGCGCCATCCAGACGGAAAGGGAACTTCCGACGGTGGGCAGGTCGCCCAGCAGCAGGTAGCTCGCGACGAAGGTAACGATGATCGAGACGCAGGAGGTGATCCAGACGAGGTTTGTCAAAGGATGTTCAAAATCGAACTCCTCCTTGCCGGTAAAGAGAGACCGACTTACGGCGTCGTTAACGTAGAAGGAAATCAGCGAGGTGATGACCATCAGGATGCGCATCGCGAAGATCCAGATGATCAGCTTGCCTCCCATCAGGGGATTCGTGGCCAGGGCCAGGGCCAGAAAGGCGATCAGGGCCACGCCGGTGACGCCGTAAGTCTCGAAGCCGTCCGCCGTGGGACCGACGCTGTCGCCCGCGTTGTCGCCCGTGCAGTCCGCGATGACGCCCGGGTTTTTCGGATCGTCCTCCGGGAGATGGAAGATGATCTTCATGAGGTCGGAACCGATATCAGCGATCTTGGTGAAGATGCCTCCGCAGATTCGCAGGGCGCTCGCTCCGAGGGACTCGCCGATGGCAAAACCGATGAAGCAGGGACCGGCCAGATCCTTCGGAATGTAAGCGAGAATCAGGATCATGAAGAAGAGCTCGATGCTCACCAGTAAAAGCCCGACGCTCATCCCGGAACGCAGACAGATATTCACCATGCTTAAGGGATTACCGCTCAGGGAGGCGAACGCCGCCCGGGAGTTGGCCACCGTATTGATCCGGATGCCGAACCAGGCCACTCCGTAAGAGCCCAGGATCCCCATAACGGAACAGAAAAGGATCATCGCAACCGCGCCGATCGAGTTCCCCTGCAGTCCGGCAAAATAGTAGACAATACAGACGGCGATGAGCAGCCAGAGGCCGGCGAGGAATTTCCCCTGCTGGAATAGATACGTTTTGCAGGTCTCCCATATCGTATTGGAGACATCCAGCATGGCTTGATGGGCGGGTAGATTCTGCGTCTGGTTGTACTGCCGCCAGCCGAAAATCATACCGATGGCACAGATGACGAGACCGACGTTGAGGATCGTCAATCCTCCGAGAGAGCCGCCCATAAAGCTGATCTGGGTCAGATCGGGGATCTTGATGTCCGCTTCACCTGCAAAAGCCAGGGGGGTCATAAGAAACAGGGAGATCACTAGAGAACACAATATAGACCAGAGGCCGCGTTTTCCGGTGCACATGATTCAATCCTCCTTGATTAGTGTGGAATATTCCTTCCCATGATGCCGTTCCATAGCCGCCTGAATGCCTAAGGAAATAATGTCGGCGACCGCATCGCCCGCGATATGAAGCAAGCGGGGCAGACAGGTCGTCTCCTCTTCAGAAAAAGGCGACAGGACGTAGCCTTCGACCATCGACTTGCGCTCCGGTCTCCCGATGCCGAGTCTGACTCTGAGGAAGTCCGCTGCGCCGAGATCATCGATAATGGAAATCAGCCCTTTATGCCCGCCATGACCTCCTCCTGCCTTCAAACGGATCGTCAGGAAAGGCAGGTCCAGATCATCATGTACGACGATCACATCTTCAAGGTCTATTCGGTAATAGTCGGCAAGCCTTCTGACAGCAATTCCACTCAGATTCATGAATGTCTGAGGTTGGACGAGCAAAACGGCGCTGCCGGCGATTTTTCCCTTTCCGATATGGGCATCGAAGACGGTTTGACTGATCGATATGTGATGTTGCAGAGCCAGTCGATCTACGACCAGGTAACCCGCGTTATGCCGGTTAAACCGATACCGCATCCCCGGATTTCCCAATCCAACGACCAATTTCACACAAAACCCTCCCCCGGGGCCGTCCCTGCGACTCGGGAAAACTGACGGCTTCGTAAAAAGTCCGGATGCTGCGTTGCGCTTCATCCTTCGTCATTGCGGCGTACGCCAAAGTACGCCTCACTCCTCAGGATTCGCGCGCCTTGCCTGCGGCCTTTTTACGAAGCCGTCCCATTTTCACGACCTTTTCAGACTTTTTACGAGGTCGGGAAAACTCCTCACGCATCCGACGACCGGAGGTCATGTCAACCTTTGGCTTCCTCCGTCGCGGCCTCTTTCCCCTCAGCCGGGGCCTCGGCTTCGCCTTCAGCCGCTTCAGCCAGAGGTACGGAAACCTTCACGAAGGCAACAATCGCCACGCCGACATCACCCGGATCGAGGACCTCAATGCCTTTCGGAACCATGATATCTTGAACCTTGATCGAACTGCCGATATCCAGTCCGCTCACATCGATGTCGATGGACTCGGGCAGGTCTGAAGGCAGACAGGAAACCTTCAGATCCCGTTTCAGATGCTGAAGCTCGCCGCCGTTCAGGACGCCAATAGGGGCGCCTACGAAATGGAGAGGAATGTCGATCGTCAGTTTGTGGTCCATACGGATTTCATAAAAATCGACATGATAGAAGCGCCTGCTGACCGGTTCGATCTGGAGCTCCTTTATCAGGGAGAGTTTTTCCAGACGCTTCTCCCCCTCGATGAGCAGTTTGATAAAGATGTTTTCTCTCTTTCTCTTAATGATCTTCGTAAGATCTGCCGTATTAACAGACAGGTGAATGGCCGCCTCGCCTCGGCCGTAGTAAACGGCGGGGATCAACCCCTCTTGTCTGAAACGTCTGGCCGGTCCCTTGCCGGATTCTTTGCGGATACAGGCCTTTAATTCGGTAGCCTCCATGAAATTCCTCCTAAATAAATAATGAACTGACTGAGTCGTTATAATAGATTCTTCGGACAGCCTCGCTAAGGAGCCCCGAGACGGAAAGAACCTTGATGCGGCTGCAGGCGCTGGCTTTGTCATGCAGGGGAATGGTGTCCGTCACGATGACCTCCTTGATATCTGATTGTTCTATCCTTTCGATCGCAGGTCCCGAAAGGACGGGATGCGTACAGCAGACGGAGACCTCAATGGCCCCTTCCTCATAGAGCGCCTTGGCTGACTGCACTACCGTTCCGGCAGTGTCGATCATATCATCCAGTATGATGACCCTCTTTTTCTTGACGTGGCCGATGATGTTCATGACCTGGGCCTCGTTCGGTCCTTCTCTGCGCTTGTCGATGATGGCCAGGCTGGCTCCGAGTCTCTTGCCGAAGGCCCGGGCCCGCTCCACGCCGCCGGTATCCGGCGAAACAACCACGATGTCCTCGCCTTGATAGTTCTTCTTTATATAGTCAAGAAGTACCGGGGTGGCAAAAAGATTATCCACGGGGATGTTGAAAAATCCCTGGATCTGACCGGCGTGGAGATCCAATGCCAGTACGCGATTGGCCCCCGCCTGGGTAATGAGATCGGCAACGAGTTTGGCCGTGATCGGTGCGCGGGGCGTCACCTTCCTATCCTGCCGGGCATAACCGTAATAGGGAATGACGGCTGTGATACGGTCCGCAGATGACCGGCGTGCGGCATCGATCATGATGAGAAGTTCCATCAGTGTGACGTTCACCGGAGAACAGGTGGGCTGAATAATGAAGACATCCATGCCGCGAACGTTTTCATTGATTTCCACCCGGGTCTCACCGTCGGAAAATGCGGTGACATGCGCTTGTCCGAGGGAAATTCCCAGATTCTCGCAGATCTTCTGGGCGAGCTGCACATTCGAGTTTCCGGAAAAGACCCTTATTTTTTCTAGCATTTGATGTCCTTCACTTCCTAACATTCATTGGCTGGGGCGGGAGGATTCGAACCTCCGAATGCAGGATCCAAATTCCTGTGTCTTACCGCTTGACGACGCCCCAATAGTGGACTGGCAAGAGGAGATAGGTGATGGGCAATGAGATAAAATCCATGGCCCATGACCTATCTCCTCACAGAGAGCGTGCCCCGACCACCGACCACCGAATCCTCTCTTTTTGGAGGTGATTTTCCGCCCGCAACGCGGATTCCTCATCGGTGAAGACACCGAAAACAGTCGGCCCGCTCCCCGACATCAGGGCGCCTTCGGCGCCGCTTGCGAGTAACAGGGACTTTATCTGCTCAAGAACCGGATGAAGCTTCAGCGTCACTTTCTCCAGATCGTTCGTGAGGGAACGGATGAGATCTCCTCCTGTATAAAAACGTGGGATGCTATAATTTATTCGCCCGTTTGTCAATCCTAAATTGAGCCCTTGATAAACCATTTTTGTAGAGACTTCAAAGCCCGGATTGATCAGGACAAACCAAAGGGGAGGCAAAGGGGCAGCCTCGATCATTCGATCGCCGATGCCGGACACCCAGACCGTATTCCCGAAAATAAAAAAGGGGACATCCGCCCCTAATTTTACACCGATCCCGAGCAATTCCTTTCGGGTGAGCGGGCAGCCGGAGATCTCGTTCAGGGTCATCAGGGTTGTGGCGGCATTGGAACTGCCTCCTCCCAGCCCGGCGGCAATGGGGATCTTTTTTCGGATAGTGATTTCGATATCCGGCCGGGCCGCGATCCGGGAGTAAAAAGCGGACGCCGCCCGGTAAACGATGTTGCTCTCATCCTCGGGAAGCGAGCTGTCCGGGCAACAGATGACAATCCGGTTCGGCCCCGGCGAGAAGGTCATCTCGTCGCATAGGCTGATCCGCTGCATGAGAGAGAGGATGTCGTGATAGCCATCCTCTCTTTTCCGCAGAACGCGAAGGTAAAGATTGACTTTGGCCGGTGACGCCTTCGTGATCATTTATTGGTTATTTCCTTGACGTACCGCATCCGGAGTTCGTAGAGGATCCCGTCGAGCATCTCTTTTTCGTGCTCATCGAGGTTGCCTTCGGTTTTCGTTTTCAGGATGCTCAGGATGTCTATGGCCTGCTTGGCGGCAGGCAGATTACGCCGGCCCTCTTTGGCGACCGGATCGGGGAAGTCGCCGAAGTGATACATTGCAGTCGTGCTGAGCGAAAAGATGAAACTGGCAAAATTCATCTCGGGCAGGGGTGTCTCTTCCGTTTCGGGAGCTGTGGCCTCTTCCGGCGGGAGGCCGGATTCTTCCCCCATGACCTCCGGTTGCGTCTGTTCCACTTTTACCTCTTCTTCCATGCGCACGGAACCGGATTCGTCGAAATGACGTCGGTCCTTGATGACAAATCCTTTTTCCTTCTTCTCTTCTTCCATGAGACCTCCTTGCATCATGATGGATGACCGCCGGTGTCCCTCTGAGGGAGAGGGGGCCGGCGGCGAAACGACGGAGTAGGGTTGCACTTATATCGGCCGCAAGCTTTTCAAACGGGCGACCCGCTCCTCAACAGGCGGATGGGTGCTGAAGAGGTTCATCAAGGAACGCCCTGTCAGAGGATTGACGATAAACATGTGGGCCGTGGACGGATTCGCTTCCAGAGGGATCACCTGGGATGCCCGGGAAAGCTTTTCGAGGGCATTCGCCAGACCGTAAGGTTTTCCCGAGATCTTCGCGCCGCCTGCGTCGGCAAGGTATTCCCTGGAGCGGGAGATCGCCATCTGGATAATCGTTGCAGCGAGCGGCGCGAGAACGGCCATGAGGATCAGGCCGATGACGCCGCCGCTGCCTCTTTCGTCGTCGTCACGGCTTCCTCCGCCGAACATGGCGGCCCACTGGGCCATATTGGCCAGCATGACGATTGCACCGGCCAGCGTTGCGGCGATGGAACCGATGAGGATGTCCTTCTGCTTGATATGGGTCAGTTCATGGGCGATGACCCCTTCCAGCTCATCCCGATTGAGTATCCGGAGGAGCCCCTCGGTAACGGCCACGACCGCGTGGTGCTCATCGCGGCCGGTGGCGAAGGCATTCGGAGTGTCTCCGGGGACGATATAAACCCGCGGCATGGGCAGGGAGGCCTTTATGGCGAGGTTTTTCACGATGGTGAAAAGCTCCGGCGCCTCGCTCTCCGATACCGGCTGGGCCCGATACATTTTCAGGACCAGTTTATCGGAGAACCAGTAACTGCCGAAATTCAGCACCATGGCAATGATGAAAGCAATAACGACCCCTTGTTGACCGCCGAAGAAACCGCCGATCAGCATGAGTAGTCCTGTAAGGGCGCCCAGGAGCAGCCCTGTTTTGATTGTATTCATTTCCCCTTCCCTCCTTAGAATAATGGCCTGTTACGGTTTATTTTCACCCGTACCGGCCGTAGGTGCGGCCGGTACGGGAACGTTTGAGTAGATATACGTGGATCAGCGGGTGTGGAAAACGATCTTCCCGCCGTCGCCGTCGCTGTCGATCACGATCCGATCTCCCTCTGCAAACCCGCCTTCCAGAATCTTCATGGCCAGCGCATCCAGGATCTGCTTCTGAAGCACCCGCTTAAGCGGCCTGGCGCCGTATACCGGGCTGTATCCCGCTTGGGCTATATATCCTTTAGCGCCTTCTGTCAATTCCAGGGTCAGTTTTCTTTCTTGCAAGCGCTTCCGGATGAGCCCGAGCTGGATATCGATGATCCGTTCGATGTCCTCCATGGCGAGTGAGCGGAAGATGACGATATCGTCGATCCTGTTGATGAACTCCGGCTTGAATGTCGCCCGGAGGGCCTCCATTGTCCGCTCCCTCCTCTCCTCGTCCCCGAGGAGGGGATCCTGGAGCCACTGGCTGCCGATGTTGGAGGTCATCACCGCGATGATGTTCTTAAAGTCCACTGTCCGGCCGTGACCATCCGTCAGACGCCCATCATCGAGGATCTGCAACAGGATATTGAAGACATCCGGGTGCGCCTTTTCGATCTCGTCGAACAGGAGAACTGAATAGGGTCTTCTCCTGACGGCCTCCGTGAGATATCCCCCTTCATCATAGCCCACATACCCGGGGGGGGCGCCGATCAGCCTGGCCACGGAATGTTTTTCCATGAATTCCGACATGTCGATCCGGATCAGGGCCTGTTCGCTGTCGAACATGAATTCGGCGAGCGCCTTGGCCAGCTCGGTCTTCCCGACACCGGTGGGTCCCAGAAAAATGAAGGAACCGATCGGGCGGTTCGGGTCCTGCAGA